>JAFUKI010000006.1 GCA_017467815.1 Clostridia bacterium | reverse complement strand
GGCGACGGCACAACAACAGCTACACTGCTGGCTCAGGCATTCGTACACGAAGGTATGAAGAATGTTACCGCCGGTGCGAACCCCATGATCATCCGTAAGGGTATCCAGAAGGCTGTTGACAAGGCTGTTGCAGCTCTGGCAGCAAACTCCAAGGCTGTTGACGGTAAGGAAGACATCACCAGAGTTGGTACTGTTTCTTCCGGCGATGAAGTGATCGGTACTCTGATCGCTGACGCTATGGAAAAGGTTACCAGCGACGGCGTTATCACCGTTGAAGAATCCAAGTCCGCTGAAACCTACTCCGAAGTTGTAGAAGGTATGCAGTTCGACCGCGGTTACCTCTCCCCCTACATGGCTACCGATACTGACAAGATGGAAGCTGTTCTGGATGACGCTCTCATCCTCATCACCGATAAGAAGATCTCCAATGTTCAGGATATCCTGCCCCTGCTGGAACAGATCGTTCAGGCCGGCAAGAAACTGCTGATCATTGCAGAAGACGTAGAAGGCGAAGCACTGACCACTCTCGTTCTGAATAAACTGCGCGGTACTTTCGTATGCGTTGCTGTTAAGGCTCCCGGCTTCGGCGACAGACGTAAGGAAATGCTCCGTGACATCGCGATCCTCACCGGCGGTGAAGTAATCTGCGACGAACTGGGTCTGGATCTGAAGGAAGCTTCCCTGGCACAGCTGGGTCAGGCTCGTCAGGTTAAGGTTAACAAGGACAACACCATCATCGTTGGCGGTGCCGGTGCAAAGGAAGATATCGACAGCAGAATTGCACAGATCAAGTCCGCTATCGAAATCACCACCTCCGACTTCGACCGCGAAAAGCTCCAGGAAAGACTGGCTAAGCTGTCCGGCGGTGTTGCTGTAATCAAGGTTGGTGCTGCTACCGAAACCGAAATGAAGGAAAAGAAGCTGCGCATCGAAGACGCTCTGAACGCTACCCGTGCTGCTGTTGAAGAAGGTATCGTTGCCGGTGGTGGTACTGCTTTCATCAACATCATCCCCGAAGTTGCCAAGCTGCTGGAAACTGTAGAAGGCGATGAAAAGATCGGTGTTCAGATCGTTGTTAAGGCTCTGGAAGCTCCTGTTCGCCAGATCGCTGAAAACGCCGGTTTCGAAGGTTCCGTTGTTGTTGACAAGATCGTTTCTTCCGGCAAGAAGTCCTACGGCTTCGATGCTTACCACGAAGAATATGTTGACATGATGGAAAAGGGTATCGTTGACCCAACCAAGGTTACACGTTCTGCTCTCCAGAATGCGGCTTCCGTTGCTGCTACCGTTCTCACTACTGAAGCTCTGGTAGTAAGCCTGCCCGAAGAAGCTCCTGCTGCTCCTGCCGGTGGTATGGGCGGCGGCATGGGCGGTATGTATTAATTTAATATTCGCTTGTGTTATGCGGGGGAAAACTTTTGTGAGAAAGTTTTCCCCTGTAGTTTTTTGTGGGGGGTAATCACAATTTAGTAGGTTCAAATTGTACGTTACACCTCCTCCGTCAGCCTTTCGGCTGCCACCATCTCCTGAGGCAGGTATGCCTCTTGGGGAAGGCTACACAGTTTAGGCGATTGGTGGGAGTACGATCTTCACCAATGGAGTTAGATAAACTTTAGTTTATACAGAAAAATAAAAAATCCCCCTTTTTTCAAAGTTTTTTGAAAAGGAGAGGGGGGTGCCGAAGAATTGCTACGCAAATCTTCAGGGGAGAGGAAAGACTTTTTCGCAAAAAGTTTTTCCTCTCCCCCTGCAAAACTTCATACAACCAAATGCAAAATATTCAAAAGCAGCAGCCAGCTGATGCCGTAGTAGGTGAGGACGGCTACGAGGTCGTTTACGGTGGTGATCAGGGGTCCGGAGGCTACGGCGGGGTCGATGTTGATCTTTTTGAAGAACAGGGGGATCAGGGTACCGACGGCGCTGGAGATGAGCATTGCCAGAAGCAGGGAGAAGCCGATGCAGGCGGATACTGCGAAGGCGAATATAAGGGTTTTGCCTTTTATCAGCCAGATGAACAGACCTACGAGGATGAAGGATAAGAGACCCAGGATGAATCCGTTTGCCAATCCGACGCGGATCTCTTTGGAGACTAAGGTCAGTTTCTGGCGCGCGGTCAGACTTTCGTCCATGAGTACGCGGATGGTTACAGCCAGGGACTGAGTACCTACGTTACCTGCCATACCCAGAATCATGGACTGGAATGCCATAATCAGGGGCAGCTGGGATACGACCTGCTCGAAAATACCAACTACAGCGGATACCACCAAGCTCAACCCCAGAAGAACGAACAGCCACGGCAGACGCTTGCCCATGCTGATCTTCAAAGGTTCTTCCAGATCTTCTCTGGCAGTCAGACCCGCAAGCATGGCGTAATCTTCCCGCATTTCGTCGTCTGACACCTCAATAATGCTCTGGGATGTAATAACACCCTGGATGCGGTTGTTGTTGTCCAAAACCGGAATGGAGTCCTCGGAGTAATCCTTCAGTTTTTCAATACAGTCTTCAATGCTTTCGTGACCGTATACATAGGGGAAGGACGTGACGATCAGGTTTTCCAGATTTTCGGTTTCTCTGGCGATGATCAGCTTCTTCAGATCCAGCGCACCGTAGAATGCCCCATACTCGTCCACCACAAACAGGGTGGAGATGTTGTCATTCCGGGCTGCCTGTTCCACAAGCTCCGTCATGGCTTGCTTGATCGTCAGATTTTCACGGATGATGATACAGTTTGTGGTCATGCGGCTGCCGATCTCGTCTTCGTCGTAGGACGCGATCAGAGCCACCTCGCGTCTGGTTTCTCCGTCCATGGCGTCGATCAGCAGAAGCCGCTTGCCCCTTTCGATCTCACGCAGGACGGCAACTGCAATATCGGTTTCCATTTCCGACAGAACCGCCGCCGCTTTGGGCAGATCCATTTCGTTCATGTAACCGCCGGTCACATCTTCCGATCCATATTCCAAAATTTCCGACAGAACGGGTACACGCAGAATACGGTACAGCTTTCTCCGTTCCTTGTCGGACAGCTCCGGCAGAACTTCCGCAATATCCTTCGGGTGGTAGTCCGAAAGATTTCTTTCCATCATACGGGGGGATGCATTGCTGCGGATGGTTGCCAGAATTTCATCTTTGTAGTCGGGCATCTGCAGCTGTTCGGATTCTTCTTCCGTCTCTGCCGATTCGCCCAGGGTCTCAAATTCTTCCATATCCTTTTCTGTTTTCAATGTCCGTACCTCCTTTTACTGAAATAACGCTGCGGATTATGTAATTCCCCAGCATGGCAGCATGGAGCAGACAAAGCAATGCCGGAAGCGGCATCACAGAAATCGTCCGTGGGATCAGAAAGTACGCCTGTGACGGCTCTCTGACGATCCATTGCCGGAACTCAATCTGTTTGCTCGTCTACTTCGACCACAGCCATCACAATGACTCACTTTCTCTCACCTCACAATATTGCGGAATTATACTATATAGTATACACCCTGCGGCGAAAAAAATCAATGTAAATTTTATTAATTCTCGTTATATATCCTTCCCCGCAAAAGAAAAAACCACCGACTTATCATCGATGGCTTTTCCTTGATTCCATAAATGCTTATGCAGCATAGTAAACAAAATCGTTTTTTACCAGATTTGCATCCGATATCCCGTACCTGTTGATCGGATTACTTTCTGTTCTTTCTGTTCTTCAGAACCAGTGCACCGGAGGTTGCGCCGAGAGCGATCAGAACGAGAGCGATGTCTGCGGTCTGGGGAGCGTCAACAACAACATCTTCAACGGTTTCTTCGGTAGCAGCTTCGGTAGCAGCTTCGGTAGCAGCTTCGGTTGCAGCTTCAGTTGCAGCTTCGGTAGCGGCTTCAGTAGCAGCTTCGGTAGCAGCTTCAGTTGCAGCTTCGGTAGCAGCTTCGGTAGCAGCTTCAGTTGCAGCTTCGGTAGCGGCTTCGGTAGCAGCTTCGGTTGCAGCTTCGGTAGCAGCTTCGGTAGCAGCTTCGGTAGCAGCTTCGGTAGCAGCTTCGGTAGCAGCTTCGGTTACAGCTTCAACAGCAGCACCCAGGATAGAGTTATCGCCGGTGTATGCTTCTGCCAGAGCCTGGGTCTTGAAGAATCCAAAGTATTCGAACATGATGGGGGTTTCATCCCATACCTGAGGTACGAGCAGCAGGTTTGCCTGTTCAGGTTCTTCCAGGAGGTCAGTGCCGCCATCTGCAGTAATTGCTTCGTTCCAGTAAGTTACATACTGATCCCAGTCCAGACCTTCCTGTGCATACAGGTCGATAATGAGGTCATGCCACTGACCGTCACCGATCAGAGTGAAATCAAAGCCCTGACCATCGCAGAAGGGGAACTGTACAACGATGTCCTCGCCATAGTAAGGAACGCAGTAACGAATCTTAAAGAAGGGATATCTTTCAGGCCATACCATCCATTCTTCCTTCGGATTATCGGCTTCCGGGAAATACAGTTCAAACTGACTTCCCACGGGAGAGGTCATGAAAGTAGGATAACCGTCAAGATTGGTAAGCCAACCATAACCGGCAGTCCACCAGGATACATTTGCATTGTCTTCTTCGTTCACAGTCAGATACGGGTCTTCTTCGCCGGTGAATTCATCGGGGCAATAAATGATCGCGTTTTCGTTGCTGAAGTTTGCTGCGGAAACGGTCATACCCATTACGGATACTACCATAGCAGCGCACAGAAGAATTGTCAGAAATTTCTTCATAATAGAATCTTCCTTTCTAAAATATGTTTGGTACAAAATGACCTTATCGTTTCTCCGGTACGGAAGAGTTATGTAAAGGTCGTTCTGTTGTGCTTTCGTGTACAATGATATTTATACACCTTACCATTATACTTGCTTTAGTGTACCATATTTTTATTTTTTTGTCAATAACTTTTCAGTTAAAATTTACTGAATCACAAAAAAACTACCGAAACATACCACCGCAGTACGGAAAAACCGGGAGAAGAACCGCAATGATCCATCTCCCGGCGCATTATACAGAATTATTCAGCGTCCAGCTGTGCGATGGCGCAGCAGATCTCCGCTACATCGTAACGGCAGGGTCTGCCAGTCTCATAGGTCTTGGCATTGTAAAGACCAATTTCCTTAGCCACTTCCTTGGCATCGGTTACACCCTTCAGATCGGTGAAGGTGATATCCCATTCCTTTTCGACCACTCTCAGGAAGTTCATCACGATCTCTGCAGCTTCCGCGTAGGTGGGACGCATGGACATATTGGTGTTTTCATCTACCACGCCCATCTTCTTTGCCCATTCGGCACGTTCCTTGTTGGTATCCAGAACATCCGCTTCGTCTGCCATTTCAGCCAGGAATGCACACAGCAGGTAATTGTTCACCTTCTTTTCACCCTGGAACTCGTCGGTATTCATAAACTGGTTGGGACTGCCCATGATGCCGTTTTCGGTTACATATTCCACTGCGGTCAGGTGGGTATCAACGTCCACCCAGGGGTTATTCCACTTGTAGGAAACTTCAATCTTTACATCGTAGTACAGCTTTTCCAGAGTGTAGCTGGCGAGGGGACCCATTTCCACGCCGTTGATTCTTACGCTTTCCACAGTATAGTTCTTGGAAGCGTTGAACTTCAGAGTCAGTGTATCCTTATACTTGATGGCAGTTGTGCCGATTTCACCTGCGTTTTTGCCGTTCAGCTTACCGGTAACCGTACCGTTGCCGGTGGTTTCCACGATAACCGCATTGTCACGCTTGGTGTTTACTGCTTCGAAGAAAGCAACTACGGAGTGATCTGCGCAGATATACTTCAGCTGCAGCTTATCTACCACGCCTACATAACGGCCGTCCAGATATACGCCAACGCAGATGTAACCGTAATCGGGGGTGATGTAAACGGTACGGGAGTCATACTTCTGGATGGGGTCGTTGTTGTTGAAGGTGATCTGACCGCCGCGGGTGGTACTGGTTCTGATTTCGTAATCGCCGTATGCAGGCTTTTCATCTTCTGCCGGAGGAACGGGCAGGGTGGGGGTTACGATACCGTGTACAGTACACAGGTAGATGAATCCCACATTACTGCCGGTGATATTGACATACTGGTAACAAGCTCTGCTGCAGGTGGGGCACTTGGCGTCTTTATTCAGAATTCCGTCTTCCAGATCACCGAAAGAAGGATACCACCAGTTGGGATGGCTTTCGGGTTTCCAGCCGGGATACCAGCCGATAATATAGCCGCCGGTCAAATCGCCCTGGTTCGCCAGATCCTTATCCGTCAGCACATTGCCGGCGCTTACACTTACAACTGCCGCAGCAGCCATCAGTCCGGCAAGCACCAGTGTCAGAATTTTTTTCATTGTGTTTTTCATAATGCACTCTCCTTATCTGTTTGATCGCGAAGTCTCATTTATCTTCATGCGTAGTTTAGACGCATAAATTCGGAATTTGTTCCCGCTTTTTCAAGAATTTTCAAATATATTTCAATTTATTTTTGATCCTGCGTTTATTTCCTCCGCAGCAGGGTAATCTGCCGTTTCTGGGATACCAGCAGACCATCGTCACGCATGGATTTCAGCTCCCGCATCATGGCGCTTCTGTCCACGCACAGGTATTCCGCCAGAGAGGACAGGGACATGGGCAGAAGGAATGTGTCGCTGCCGTACTCCCTTCTCAGGGTCTCAAAATAGGTCAGCAGCTTCTGACGCAGGGAACGCTTTGTCAGCAGATCCGTATAGGCGCTGAGCTGTCGGCTTTTTTCCGCTGCCAGCTGGAACAGGTTGGATATCAGTCTGGCGTGATATACACAGGACTGGGGGCAGGGGCGCACGATATGTCCCCAATCCAGAAACATGACCCGGCAGTCCTCGTCCGCTTCCACGGAACAGTAGCTGTCTTCCCTGGGCAGGAAAAACAGTTCCCCGAACACATCCCCTTCTCTGTATTCTTCCACCCGGGTGCAGACCCCGTCCTCGTCCAGCAGTTCCAGATGTCCCCTGCCTTCGATGAACAGTCCCAGTTTTTCGATCTTCCCCGACAGTTCCGCGATTCTCTCCCCGGCTTTGTACCTGGATACACGCATCCGCATACAGCCGGCAAGCTGTTTCATACCTTCGTCATCTATGCCTGTAAATAGTTGTACCATTGTAAACCACCCCATATATGCTACTATTTTTTATTTCATACAACAATATATAGAATTATACCATAAATATGTGGGATTTGCAACAGCAAAATAAAATTTCTCTGGTATAATATGTATTGCAAATGATACAGATGCAGCGGAAGTTTTCCTGTTGCCTGTAAAACAGGGAATCTCTCCGATATCGGAATACACAAAACCGCCTATCCGGCAGAAAGGGATCTATGAAAATTATCAAGCGCAGCGGCGAAGAAGAAAATTTCGACCGCAAAAAAATAGAAGCCGCCATCACCAGAGCCAACGACGACGGCAATGATAAAAAAGAACTCACCCCCAGACAGATCGAGTACATCGCACTGGTAATCGAGGATTACTGCAACGCTGTGGGACGTGCTCTGTCCGTGGAGGAAATTCAGGAGCTGGTGGAAACACACATCATTCTCCAGGGCGCACCGGAAACCGCCAAGCGTTACATCCGCTACCGCTACACCAGGAACCTGCTGAGAGAATCCAATACCACCGACAACCAGATCCTCTCCCTGATCGAATGCAACAACGAGGAAGTCAAGCAGGAAAACGCCAACAAAAACCCCACCGTCAACAGTGTACAGCGTGACTATATGGCAGGGGAAGTCAGCCGTGACCTTACCAAGCGTCTCCTGCTGCCCCAAGATATCGTGGAAGCACACAACGAGGGGATCATCCATTTCCACGACATGGACTACTACGCACAGCATATGCACAACTGCGATCTGGTCAATCTGGAAGATATGCTCCAGAACGGCACCGTCATCAGCGGCACAATGATCGAAAAGCCCCACAGCTTTTCCACCGCCTGCAACATCGCGACCCAGATCATCGCCCAGGTAGCATCCAACCAGTACGGCGGACAGTCCATCAGCCTGACCCATCTGGCGCCTTTTGTGGATATTTCCCGTCAGAAGATCCGTCGGGAGATCACCGAAACCATTCTTTCCTGCGGCGGTACGCTGGATGAAAAGATCCTCTCCGAAAATGTGGAAAAACGGCTCCGTGATGAGATCCGCAAGGGCGTACAGACCATTCAGTATCAGGTAGTGACCCTGATGACCACCAACGGTCAGGCGCCTTTCATTACCGTATTCATGTACCTGGGCGAAGCTCGCTCCGAACAGGAAAAGAAGGACCTCGCCGTTATCATTGAAGAAACGCTGGAACAGCGCTGTCAGGGCGTTAAGAATGAAGAAGGCGTATGGATCACCCCCGCGTTCCCCAAGCTGATCTATGTGCTGGAAGAAGACAACATCACCCCCGACTCCCCCTACTGGTACCTGACCAAGCTGGCGGCAAAGTGTACCGCAAAGCGTATGGTACCGGACTATATCTCCGAAAAAATCATGCTCCAGAACAAAGTGGACAAAAACGGAAACGGACACTGCTATACCTGCATGGGCTGCCGTTCCTTCCTGACACCGTATGTAGATCCGGAAACCGGCGAACCCAAGTATTACGGACGGTTCAATCAGGGTGTTGTTACCATCAATCTGGTGGACGTTGCCCTTTCCTCCGGCGGCGACCGTGAAAAATTCTGGAAGGTATTCGATGAACGTCTGGATCTGTGTTACCGCGCGCTGATGTGCCGTCACAAGAGACTGCGCGGTACTCTCTCCGATGCCGCTCCCATCCTGTGGCAGAACGGCGCACTTGCCAGACTCAAGAAGGGCGAAACCATCGATAAGCTGCTGTTCAACGGCTATTCCACCATTTCCCTCGGCTATGCAGGTCTGTACGAATGTGTGAAATACATGACCGGCAAGAGCCATACCGACCCGGAAGCTACCCCCTTTGCCCTGGAAGTCATGCAGTACATGAACAAAGCTACCGCAGGCTGGAAGGCGAAGGAACACATCGACTTCTCCCTGTACGGCACCCCCCTGGAAAGCACCACCTACCGCTTCGCCAAGTGCCTGCAGAAACGGTTCGGCATCGTTCCGGGCATTACGGATAAATCCTATATCACCAACAGCTATCACATCCATGTAACCGAAGAGATCGACGCTTTCTCCAAGCTGGCATTCGAAGCCAAGTTCCAGGCACTCTCCCCCGGCGGCGCCATCAGCTATGTGGAAGTTCCCAATATGCAGAAAAATCTGGAAGCTGTACTCCAGGTCATCCGGTTTATCTACGACAATATCATGTACGCGGAACTGAATACCAAGAGTGACTACTGCCAGGAATGCGGCTATGACGGAGAAATCCAGATCGTGGAAGACGACGGAAAGCTGGTCTGGGAATGCCCCAAGTGCCATAACAGAGATCAGTCCAAAATGAACGTAGCTCGCCGTACCTGCGGTTATATCGGTACCCAGTACTGGAACCAGGGACGGACTCAGGAGATCAAGGAAAGAGTACTGCATCTGTAAACCATGAATTACGCAACCATCAAAAATTGTGATATCGCCAACGGTACCGGCGTCCGGGTATCCCTGTTCGTCTCCGGCTGCCCTCACCGCTGTCCCGGCTGCTTCAACAGCGAAGCGTGGGATTTCGGGTACGGCAGTCCGTTTACAGAGGAAACCGAAAACCACCTGCTTAACCTGCTTTCCCCCGATTATGTAAACGGTCTATCTCTCCTGGGCGGTGAACCTTTTGCCCCTGCGAATCAGCAGTGTCTGCTTCCCTTTCTGCGCCGTGTGCGGGAAACATATCCCCGCAAGACCATCTGGTGCTACAGCGGTTACACCTGGGAAGCCCTGACGGATCCGGCTCATGGGGTCCATACTTCCGCGACGGATGAAATGCTGGCACTGCTGGACATTCTTGTGGACGGACCTTTTGTGGAGGAGCTGTACGATATTTCCCTTCTGTTCCGCGGATCGTCCAACCAGCGGATTCTGGATGTACCGGCTTCGCTGGAGAAGGGGATGCCTGTTCTGTGGGAAGGGTGCGAATAAGGCGGATCTGAATCAAATACAGACTGCTGCATATGGGATTATCTCATGTGCGGCAGTTTTTTGTTTGTGTATTTGTATGTGTGACAGTGATTTGAAAACAGCAAATTGTACGTTACACCTCATCCACCACTACGTGGTCCCCCTTCTCCTGAGGTATGTATGCCTCGGTGGAGAAGGCTACACAGTTTGGGCGATTGGTGGTAGGGAGGTTTTCACCAGTGGAGTTATATGCGGTTTGATTCATACAATAGATAGTTT
Organism: Clostridia bacterium; assembly: GCA_017467815.1. Taxonomy (GTDB): domain Bacteria; phylum Bacillota; class Clostridia; order Oscillospirales; family CAG-272; genus UMGS1696. The sequence goes on along the minus strand of JAFUKI010000006.1, from coordinate 51,617 downwards.
TCCCTTTTTTCAAAGTTTTTTGAAAAGAGGGAGGGGTACAGGGGAGGGAGAAATACTTTTTCGCAAAAAGTGTTTCTCCCTCCCCTGCAAAAAAACAAAAAACAACAAAAAAACCGTCCCCCGGTGGGTGGGAGACGGTTGACGACTCATGATTGTCCCTAATTGCGTATATATCTGAGACTGTTGGTGACAGTGATTTTTCGTAAGTCGGGTTGGTTATGAGGCGCTTTGGGGGCAGGGGTTACTTGGCGTAGTCCACTGCGCGGCTTTCCCTGATGATGTTGACTTTGATCTGACCGGGGTATTCCAGGTCATTTTCGATCTTTTTAACGATATCTCTTGCCACGAGAACCATCTGATCATCATTGATGGCTTCCGGCTTGACCATAATGCGGATCTCTCTGCCCGCCTGAATGGCAAAGGATTTTTCCACACAGTCAAATTCGTTGGCGATTTCTTCCAGTTTTGCCAAACGCTTGATGTAGTTTTCCAGATTTTCACGACGTGCGCCCGGTCTTGCAGCGGAAATAGCATCGGCTGCCTGCACAATGATTGCGGTGATCGTCTGGGGTTCCACGTCTCCGTGGTGTGCTTCGATAGCGTGAATGATTTCTTTGGATTCCTTGTACTTCTTGGCAACTTCCACACCCAGCTGTACGTGGGAACCTTCCACTTCCTGGGTCAGTGCCTTACCAATGTCATGCAGCAGACCGGCTCTCTTGGCAAGTGTGCTGTCTGCTCCGATTTCGTCGGCAATCATGCCTGCCAGCAGGGATACTTCCACGGAATGCGCCAGTACGTTCTGACCGTAACTGGTGCGGAACTTCAGACGTCCCAGCAGCTTGATCATTTCGGCGTTGAAGCCGTGAATACCGGTGTCGAAGGTTGCCTTTTCGCCGGCCTGCTTGATGGTCTGTTCTACTTCCTTCCGTGCCTTTTCCACCATTTCCTCGATACGGGTCGGGTGGATTCTGCCGTCCTGAATCAGCTTTTCCAGCGCCAGACGCGCGATTTCTCTGCGTACCGGATCAAAACTGGATACGGTGATGGCTTCCGGCGTGTCGTCAATGATCAGATCCACGCCGGTCATGGTTTCAATGGTGCGGATGTTCCGTCCTTCACGACCGATGATGCGGCCCTTCATTTCTTCACCGGGCAGCGGTACAACGGATACGGTGATCTCGGATACGTGGTCTGCGGCACAGCGCTGGATCGCAAGAGAAACGATCTCCTTCGCCTTCTGGTCCGCATCTTCCTTGAACTGTTCTTCCAGTTCGGATATCTTCATTGCCTGCTCGTGACGAATCTCCGTCTCAAGCTCAGCAATCAGCTTCTGGGTGGCTTCTTCGGCAGTCATGCCTGCAATCTTCTGCAGCTGTTCAAACTGCTCTGCCTTGATCTTTTCGATTTCCTCGTTCTGTTCTGTCGCTTCCTTCAGCTTGGCAGTCAGTTTTTCATCCTTCTTTTCCAATGCCTCGGTCTTCTTGTCCAGAAGTTCTTCCTTCTGTGTAATGCGACGTTCCTGGCGGGTCATCTCTGCCCGTCTGTCCTTCACTTCATTGTCAAATTCGTTCTTTGTACGCAGAATTTCTTCTTTTGCTTCAATGAGCGCTTCTTTTTTCTTTGTTTCGGCGGCTTTGATGCCGTCTTCCAGTATCTTCTTTGCCTGCAGTTCCGCTGAACCGATTTCCGCTTCGGCTACACGCTTACGATGCGCCATGCCGATGAAAAATCCGCCGCCGACACCAACCAGCAAGGATACAATGGATGCAATAATTGTAGGACCCATCTGGCACCTCCTTTGTTCGTTCTGTCTTTTCGTGTTCATGATTTTTCAAAATTACTCGTGCTCGTTTTTCTGTCCGAGCATCTCTTGGGTTTATGCGTATATATGTAGCATTTCCGATTGTTCGGGCTGCAATGGGAATACAAAACATATCACATTATATTATAGCCTTTTTTGGCAATAAAGTCAAGGTGTAAGTTTTGAAAAATGTACACTGCAGGTAATCTTTCCGGATTTTTTTACTATATTGCCTCCATTTTGCCCCTCGATGCGGCAGCGTGAAAAAGGAGTTGCTGCAAGTATAATTTTTTAGGGAGGGAAAAATTTTCCCTCCCTGCAAAAAATATCAAAACAAAATGATCAAGAACTGTGAGACAAGAACTACTGCGATGAGGGCTACGGGATAGGTAGCGGCGTAGGCAGCAGCTACATCTTCGGTTTTTGCGACGTTGATGAGGGTACCAAGGGCGGGAGTAGAAGTCATACCGCCGGTGATGGAACCCAGGTTGTTCAGCAGGCTGAGTTTCAGGACATACTTGGCGAAGAAGAAGCCGATGAACATGGGGAATACGGTCATGAACACGCCGTAGACGAAGTACATGATATCGAAGTTTGCCACGAAATCTGCACCGCCGGGTATACCTGCACCAACAAGGAACAATACCAGACCCAGTTCACGGAACAGCTTCAGAGTATGCTGGTCAGGCATCAGGCTGAACTTACCGATCCTGCCGAAGTGACCGAGGATCAGCGCAACCAGCAGACAGCCGCCGGTAGTGGTCAGAGAGAAGCAAGTACCATCCAGTCCCGCAGAGGAAAGGGGAATCTTGATCTTTCCGACGATATTGCCCAGCACTGCAGCCAGGGCAAATACGCCAAAACCATGATCATCCAGCTTGAGAAGCGTACCGGTAAAGACACGCTTCTTTCCTTCGGTCTTTTCTTCCTTTACAACCAGCTTGGAGCGTTCCAGGTCCATATCCGCCTTCATCAACTTGGGTATCAGCTGTACGAACAGAACTACGCCAATGACACCGAAGATATATGCAATTCCGTGACCTACGGAAACCAAACTGGTGTACGCCGGGTCAACGGTCGCCTTTGCCGCAGAGAATGCGGGTGTGGAGGTCAGGGAGCCGGAAAGCAGACCTACGATCATAGCGGTAAAGCCTTCGGAGGTTTCAATAGAGGAACCGTAGCCGATCACATTACCCATACCGATGCAGATCACAGCGGAAACACCGCCTGCCAGAATGATGATCAGACCAAGAAGAACATAGGACTTGAAGTTTCTCTTCATGTTGCCGAAGAACTTGGGTCCTGCGATGGAGCCAACGGAAGTTACAAACAGGATCAGACCAAGATTCTCCACAACTTCCAGTGCTTTTTCCAGAAAATTCACAGTTTCGGTGTCGCCTTTGATGATCATCTGGGCTTCCAGAGGTCCGATGAGAAGAGCACCGAACAGGAGCGCGACTACAAATACACCCGCATCACCGAGAGATACACCCTTGATGGTGATCCTGCCAAGTGCATATCCGACAAACAGAATACCGAATACGCACAGCATCAGAAAAGAAATACCGGTTACGGAAACGACTCCGCCAAAAAGATTCATGTCAAATACACCTCGTATATTTTCTTATTTCTTGCTCTGCTCAGCTTCGTTGTAACGATAGTCGGGCAGCAGTTTGGGAGATACTGCATCGGTTTCAATGCCGGCAGCTTCTCTTTCTGCATCAAATGCGGCAATGTGTGCAAGCGTCAATGCACCAACCTCGGTTTCCTTTGCCTTGGCTGCAGCGTGCTGACCTGCGTTTCTGCCGAATACGATAATATCAAGGAGGGAGTTGCCCATCAGACGGTTGCGGCCGTGAATACCGCCTACCGCTTCCCCTGCTACATACAGATTCTTCACATTGGTGGTCTGACCGTCTACATCAATGTCCAGACCGCCGTTCTGATAGTGGAGGGTGGGATATACCAGAATGGGTTCCTTGCGGATGTCGATGCCGTATTTGCCGAACATACGCATCATGGCGGGGATCCTCTTTTCGATGGTGCCTTCACCGCCGATTTTTTCGATCATGGGCGTATCCAGCCATACACCGAATCCGCTGCCGGTATCTACGCCTTCCCCTCTGTCGCTGCATTCGCGGATGATGGAAGCCGCAGAAACGTCACGGGTCTCCAGCGGATGCATGAATACTTTACCGTCACGGTTGACCAGCTTTGCACCCAGGGAACGTACCTTTTCTGTTACCAGTGCGCCGAAGATCTGCTCCGGATATGCCGCACCGGTGGGGTGATACTGCAGAGTGTCCGCATACAGCAGCTTCGCACCAGCTCTGTAACCCAGTACCAGACCGTCTGCCGTTGCGCCGTAATGGTTGGAGGTGGGGAAGCCCTGGTAATGCATACGGCCTGCACCGCCGGTTGCGATGATGACGGTCTTTGCCTTTGCCACCAGCAGATCCCCTGTTTCCATATTCATCAGAACCGCACCTGCCGCATTGCCCTTGTCGTCCAGGATCAGTTCAACCGCGGAAGTGAAATCCACTACATTGATACCGCGGTTCAGCACTTCGTCACGGAGAGTACGCATGATCTCCGCACCGGAGTAGTCCTTGGCTGCGTGCATTCTCTTGCGGGAGGTACCGCCGCCGTGGGTGGTGATCATGGTGCCGTCGGGCGCTTTGTCAAATTCCACACCCAGCTCGTTCAGCCACAGAATCGCTTCCGGTGCATCGCCTACCAGCTTCGCCAGCAGTTCCGGTTTCGCCGCAAAGTGACCGCCGCCGAATGCATCCAGATAGTGGATGGCGGGAGAGTCATTGGGTTTGTCAGCCGCCTGAATGCCGCCTTCTGCCATCATGGTATTGGCGTCACCCATACGCAGCTTGGTTACGATCATTACGTTTGCCCCTGCTTCGTGGGCTTCGATTGCCGCGGAAGTACCTGCACCGCCGCCGCCGATGATCAGAACATCCACATCGTAGTCGGGTGTTGTCAGATCCACATCCCCGGCAGCGATACGGCTGTGTGCCTGCAGCATTTCTGCCAGTTCCTTCGGCACTTTTTCACCCTTGTTGGGACCGATCTGCAGAATGGAAAACTCATCCTGTTTGTAGTCCGGATGGTATGCCGCCAGCAGATCTTCTTTTTCTTTTGCAGTCATACGGGCGGGTTCATAGGCAATATTCGCCTCTCTTGCCGCTTCAACCGCTTTCAGCGATTCTTTGAATGCTTCAGAATACATACTTGCCGCCCTCCTTATTTCTCAATTTCTCTGTTGTTGTACAGTTCTTTCATTTCCGCAACCGGCTTCTGCATCAGATTTTCCAGCAGCTCATTGAAAGTGCCGTCCTTGATCTCTTGCACTCTATCCTTCAGATGTCCGCATTCCGGCGCCAGATACTTACCGTTCAGACGACGGGCAAGCATGGCTACCTGAGGATGGGAAATACCGGCAGGACAGCGGGAAGAACATACGCCGCACATTACGCAGTCGAAGCTCTCTTCCGCACACTTTTCAAACTCACCGCGCTGTGCATAGGCAATGTACTGCATAACATTCAGACCCTGTGTACAGCTCTTGGTGCAGGCGTTGCAGCCGATACAAGCGTAAATTTCGGGATACAGCTGCATCATAACCGCTTCGGTAGGCTTGATGCTTTCCATATCGTATACCTGCTTTACCAGAGGGAAGAAAGGCAGGGTTGCCACGTACATATCGTTTTCCACCTTGGTCTGGCAGGCAAGGCATACCTTCAGTTCGCGGTCCCCCTTGATGCGGTAAATGGTTGCGCAGGCACCGCAGAATCCATTACGGCATCCGCATCCCCGTACCAGCTGATATCCGGCGTACTCCATGGCACGCATGATCGTCAGATTTTCCGGTACCGTATACTTCTTGCCGAACAAGAATATATTCACCATGTTTTCCATAATATGGATATTCCTTTCGTTTATATCTTATATTTCGATCGTCATTCCGTCGTACGATGTCAGAAATCCTTTTTCTGCTGCCCGAGGTACGAAATCATCGTATACCACATGACCGCCGTTGTGGGAAAAGTGGTTGCATACGAAGATCGTATTTTCATCCGCCATACCTTCGACAAGCATCCGTTCCTTTACCTGTATATTTTCCGGCAGACCCATGTGTCCTACATAGGTAACGGGCAGACAGGCATTGGTACAGTCCAGAGAAACAAGATCAAAATACGGTTTTGTCTCCTGCCAGAGATCCCATACTTCCTCACTGAAATAATGGGTATCATGGGCATACAGGACGTTTTTGGCACCGTCTGAGATCTGGTAAAACAGAGGACCGGAATCCGGACCGTGGATGGCGGGCAGTGCCGTTACCGTATAGTCTCCCACCCCAAAGGTTTCAAAGGCTTTTACTTCGCGGACATCACACCTTCCGTTGCCGGCATCATCCAGCTTTCCTTTAATAAACGGGTACAGTGCTTCGCATACCTTATCCGAACCGTAGAAGGTGATGTGATACCCTTCTTCCATGTGCGCAATACCAGTCTTCAGCGTGCAAAGTCCCTCGGGATACAGGTGATCGAAATGGGTATGTGTGATCAGACAATGGTGTACATCCGCCATGTCGATACCGTATGTCAGAATATGGCCGTATGTGTCCCCCGGGAAATCGATCAGCAGATCTTTATTGATCCTTGCCTGAGAACGGGTTCGCAGCGCTCTGCCGCCTATCTTACGGGATCTTTGGCAAATGGCACACTGACACCAGACTGCAGGAATACCTTCCGCAGCGGCTGTTCCAAAATACTGAAACTCCATTACAAGCACCTCTTTCTCAATATTCGTCAGGCAGTTCGTCGATTTCGTCACAGCGGAATACGGGACCATCCTTGCAGACGTACTTGGCGCCCACATTGCATCTGCCGCATTTACCGATACCGCACTTCATCCGCAGTTCCAGAGTGGTATACACCTGCTCCTTGGCAAATCCCAGCTCCTGCAGACCGGCAAGGGTAAACTTGATCATAACCGGCGGACCGCAGAGGATCGCAGTTTTGTCGGTGGAGAAACCAAGCTCTTTTACATAGTTCGGTACAAAACCGACGTGACCGTCCCAGCCTTCTTCCTCACGGTCGATGGTCAGGTGTACGTTCACACCGGCATCCGTCGCCCATTCGCTCAGAATTTCGTTGTAGTCCACCAGATCCGCTTTGCTGCGGGAACCGTATACGATGTCGATTTTTCCGTAGCGGTCTCTGTAATGGCGGCAATAGTTGATAACGGAACGCAGCGGTGCAAGACCGATACCGCCGGCGATGAACAGCATATCCTTACCGGCGAAAGCGGTGTCCACCGGGAAAGCATTGCCGTAAGGTCCGCGGATGGTGATCTGCTGACCCACTTCCATCTGGTGGAGCCATTCGGTCACACAGCCGCACTTCTTGATGGAGAATTCCATGTATTCGGTATTGGTGGGGGAAGAAGTGATGGAGAACATCGCCTCTCCCACGCCGGGAACGGAAAGCATGGCGCACTGACCGGGCATATGGTCAAAGGCTTTCTTTCCGTCCGGGGTCACCACACGGAAGGTCTTTACATCCGGGGTATCTATACGGATGTCCGTAACTTCCCCGATAACCGGGATCAGGGCTTCTTTCATATTATGCATCTTCCTTACCTCCCAGTGTTTTCATAACCTTGACGATATTCATGGAGATCGGGCAGCGGGACAGGCATCTTCCGCATCCCACACAGCTGAACAGTCCGTTATTGTTTTCCGGGTAGTATACCAGCTTATGCATGAACCGCTGACGGAAACGCTGCATATGGTTCGGACGGTTGGTACCGTGAGCCATCATGGTAAAGTCGGAATACATACAGGAGTCCCAGCAGCGGAAACGATGAATACCGTGACCGGTGTCAAAATCCTTTATATCGTAGCACTGACAGGTGGAGCACACGAAAGTACAGGTACCGCAGCCGATGCAGGCTTCGGACAGGGAATCCCAGGCAGGATCATTGAAAAACGCATCGGTTTTTCCGCCGCCGAATTTGTCTGCTTTCAGTTCTGCCAGGGGAAGTTTACCGAGTCTTTCATTTACAAGGGTTTTCACGCCGTCTGCCGCATCATCCCCGCAGGCTTCGGTTACATTTTCCAAAGCGGCAAGGAGCTTTTCACCCTTTTCCGTTTTGGCGGTCAGGTAGATGTTTTCGCTGTCTTCCCAGCAGACCACATCCCCTTCCGGATCCGCCGCGTCGATATCGAAGGTACGGCAGAAGCAGGTTTCCGCAGGCTTATTGCACGCCAGTGACACAACGGTTCCGTGGGCGCGGCGGTTGGCATAATAGGTATCCACAGGTTCGGACAGGAACACATTGTCCAGTACCGTAAAGCTGCGTACATCACAGGCTCTTACGCCGAACAGGATAAAATCCTCATGCTCCCGTCTGGTATCAAAGATCTCCAGCTTCTTGCCGGACATCTTGAAAGTCATCATATTTTCGGTCTGGGGGAAGAAGAAATCCTTCGCGCTTCTGTTGGTATTCAGTTTGCCGGACAGGACAGCACCATCCTTCCATTCGGAAAAAACAGCCTGTTTGTCCGCACCGTCCACCGGTACATACAGCCTGGATACAGCCGCCATAGCCGCAAGAAGGGCGTTTTTATCCGCAAGTACACATTTACGCATTGGCGCCACCCCTTTCCACCGCTTTAGAAGGTTCAATATCCCCTTCGGTGTAATCCACCAGAGGCGCTCTGGAACCAACTTCCGCACCAGCCTGATATTCGCCGTAGAAAGTGTCAATATCCTTGATGAATTTCCGATTCAGCAGGTGCAGCGGAATGTGCTGGGGACATACGCGGGAACATTCGCCGCAGTCCGTACAGCGTCCGGCTACATGGAATGCGCGGATGATATGGAACATCTTTTCTTCAAAGCTGTCGGAAGCCGCTTTGTTTTCCACACCGGACTTGGGATTGCCGAATACACACTTTTCGCAGGAACAGGCAGGACATACATCACGGCAGGCATTGCAGCGGATGCATCTGGACAGCTCATTCTGCCAGAACGCAAATCTTTCATCTGCGGACATGGCTTCCAGCTTTGCCACTTCATCAAAACGGGCAGAATCCGCAATCTCGCCGTCGTCACCCATCAGTTCATCATAGGCGACGTGCTTTTTGGATTTACACACCTTACATCTTTCCGCAAGGAAATCCCCGCGGTTCAGGCGGATGTCACCGTCGTACAGGGTATGTACCACCAGTTCATCCCCCTCGGTATCCACACCGGTCACGCCTTCGCCCGCTTCTTCTTTAATCAGGCGAATGTCTGCCATGCCGTCACAGGGAATGCCCACAGCGTAGACCTTTTCTCTGTCAAAACGGTGTTCCGTCAGCAGCTGATTGAAGCTGTAGGTATCACAGGGCTTTAAGAATACCAGTACCTTTCCCTCTCCCTTATCCTTGATCAGATACTTGGAGAAGTTGGCACCGCAGAAATCGTTCCACACGAAATCTTTTTCCATTTCAGCGGCAGAATGGAACAGCGCCGGTGTTACGTCATAATCAAACTCACCCTTCTGCCAGCCGAATACACGGGTTACACTTCCGTTGTCCAGCAGTTCAGCCGCTTTGGCAATGAGCATTTCTTTCGTTACTGTTTGCATCGCAGATCCTCCAGTCTCTTGTTCTCACCCAGCTTGGTGACCTGTTCTACAAAATCGTTCATCGTAGCCGCAAATTTCGCACCTTCTGCCGCGGAAACCCATTCCAAACGGGTTCTTTCTCTCTCAATGCCCAGATAATCGAGCATGGAGAACAGCAGGGACATACGGCGTCTGGTGTAATAGTTGCCGGAAGTATAATGGCAGTCGCCCGGATGACAGCCGCAGATGATGACCCCGTCCGCCCCTCTCTGGAACGCCCGGAGAATGAACATGGGATTGACACGGCAGGAACAGGGTACGCGGATGATCTTTACTTCTGCCGGATAATTCAGACGGTTGTTGCCTGCCAGGTCCGCGCCGGCGTAGGAACACCAGTTGCAGCAGAATGCCACGATGGTAGGCTTGAATCCTTCGTTTACTTGCATATTGCATCTACCTCCGCCATGATTTGTGCGCTGGCAAATCCCTTCAGATCCATAGCTCCCGAGGGACAAGCCACAGTACAGCAGCCGCATCCCTGACATACCGCTTCATTGACCACAGCCACACGGCGTACTTTGGTGGTACGGTCGGGCATACGGTATTCCTTGTCGGCATAGGTGATCGCGCCGTAGGGACATACCTTTTCGCAGGAAGAACAGCCGTTGCACATCATCTCATCGGAATGGGCAACGCAGGGGTTACCCATCAGCTTATCTTTTGCCAGAAGTCCGATAACCTTGGAAGCCGCCGCACCCGCCTGGGATACGGTTTCGGGAATGTCCTTAGGACCCTGACAGGTACCGGACAGGAACACGCCGGCAGTGGGACTTTCCACAGGACGGAGCTTCGGATGGGCTTCGGTGAAGAAATCGTTGGTATCCATACTTGCGGTCAGCAGGGTTGCCAGAGGACGGGCGCTCTTGTCCGGTTCGATAGCCGCAGCCAGAACCACCAGATCCGCGTCGATCTTCATCTGTTTGCCAGCCAGCAGGTCGGATGCCTGTACTACCAGCTTATCGCCGTCGGGTGTTACCTTGCCCACCATACCCTTGATATAGTGAACACCGTATTCTTCCACGGCGCGGCGGTAGAATTCGTCAAAGTTCTTACCCGGTGTACGGACGTCGATGTAGAACACATATACATCCGTATCCGGATATTTGTCTCTTGTCAGCATTGCGTGCTTTGCCGTATACATACAGCAGATTTTGGAGCAGTACTCCTTGCCCTTATCCGCACCGCTGCAGCGAGAACCCACGCACTGTACGAAAACGATGGTATGGGGATGCTTGCCGTCGGAGGGACGGAGCAGCTTACCGGCAGTGGGACCGGCGGCATTGGTCAGACGTTCAAATTCCAGGGAGGTAATTACGTCCTTGGACTGACTGTAGGCAAATTCGTCGAATTTATCCATGGAAATGGGGTTGTAGCCCGTAGCCGCAACGATGGCGCCGTAATCCACGGTAATATATTCATCCTGCTGCTTATAATCAATGGCACCGGCGGTACACACCTTGGCACATACGCCGCATTTGCCGGTCTTCAGCATGGTGCAGTAGTCTTCGTCAATGGCAGCGATCTTCGGCACTGCCTGTGCGAAAGGAATATAGATCGCACGTCTTGTATCCATGCCAAGGTTGAATTCGTTGGGCACCTTCTTCTGGGGACATTTTTCCGTACACAGACCGCATCCGGTACAGAGGTCTTCTCTTACATAACGCGCCTTTTTCTTGATGGTCACATGGAAATTCCCCACAAAGCCGCCGATATCGGTGACTTCGCTGTAGGAGAAAATACGGATCTTTTCATGCTGACCGGCGTCCACCATTTTCGGTGTCAGAATACACGCCGCGCAGTCCAGTGTCGGGAAGGTTTTGTCAAGCTGTGCCATTTTGCCGCCGATGGTTGGCAGCTTTTCCACGATATCCACCGGGAAACCGGCATCGGCAATGTCCAGCGCTGTCTGGATACCGGCAATACCGCCGCCGATGACCAGCGCTCTCTTGGTTACGGGAGATTCGCCGGGGGTCAGGGGCGCGTTCAGATTTACCTTTGCGACAGCCGCTTTACCTAAAATGATCGCCTTTTCCGTACCGATGGGCATTTCCTTATGTACCCAGGAACATTGTTCGCGGATATTGGCAATTTCCACCATGTAGGGGTTCAGACCGGCGGCTGCTGCGGTTTTGCGGAATGTTGCTTCGTGCATTCTGGGGGAGCAGGAGCAGATCACAAGTCCCGTCAGCTTGTGTTTTTTGACGGCTTCCTTGATCATATCCTGACCTGCCTGGGAGCACATATACTGATAATCGGCGGAGAAGACAACACCCGGCTCATTTGCCAGCGTCTGGGCAACTTTTACCACGTCCACTGTGCCGGCAATGTTGGTACCGCACCAGCAGACAAATACACCTATTCTTTGCATTTTGTCTTTCTCCTTTCTTATTTGCTGTATTTACGCAGTGCGCTTACCAGAAGCTGCTGCGGCATATCTTCATCCAGCTGTGCCGGAATATCGTCGGGTTTCAGTCGGTTCTTACCCTGTTCGCGGATCACCATCAGGCGTGCCGCTTCCACCAGCTTGGCAGGTTCCACGCTTCTGGGGCATCTGTCCACGCAGGCGAAACAGGTCAGACATTTATAAAAGGATTCGGAGTTCAGCAGGGGTTCGATATCCCCGGTTTCCACCATGTACACAAACTGATGGGGATGGTATTCCATCTCGTCGTATGCAGGGCAGGTAGCGGAACATTTGCCGCAGCGCATACATTTCAGAGGATTGACTCCGCTTGTACGCAGGATCTGTTCCTTCATGTTATTCCGTTCAGCCATTGTTCTCCTCCTTCACACCCTGGGTTGCATCAAGCACACCCAATGCCTCAGCCAGCAGTTCGGTAAAATACACCACCGGCAGATCCCGTCCGCCGTTTTTCACCAGATTGTACCGGCACAGGGGACAGGCGGTTACCAGCAGTTCCGCACCGCCGGCAGCAGCGTTATCCAGTACCGCGGCACTCGTCTTCGCCGCCAGGTTTTTATCTTCCAGTGTTACATACCCGCCGCAGCATTCGTTGCGCATGGCATATACGACCGGTTCTGCACCGATGGCACGGATGAAATCTTCCATGATCCGGGGATTTTCCACGTCGTCCATCTGCATGGTCTTGCCGGGACGAAGCAGCAGGCAGCCGTAATAGGCGCCGATCTTCTTACCGGTCAGGGGGTTCACAACCTTTTCCCTGATCTTGTCAAATCCAACCACATCTCTCAGCAGTTCCAGATAGTGCATAACCTGGGTTTCGCCATGGTACGCCATATCGGGTGCGCAGTAATTGTTCACGCGCAGGGCAAAATCCGCGTCATTCTGCATGGCATGGTTGGTCTGCTTGAGCACGTTATGGCAGGCGGAACATACGCTTACCAGAATCTGTTCCTTCTCTGCCGCATAAGCCAGTGCCCTGACAGAGGACAGCTTGGATGCGATCTCGTCCTTCGCGGTAGAGAACACACCGCCGCAGCACTGCCAGTTTTCTATTTCTTCCATGGTAATCCCCAGCACCTCGGCGCATCGTCTGGCATATGTATCCAGATCCTTCGCCTTGTTTTTCAAGGTACATCCGGGGAAGTAGCTAACTTTCATATATTTATCCTCCATCCGCCGCATCATTCTGCAGCAGTACCGTACTTACACCATCTGTTCGGGGTGGAATACTTCGTCAAATTTTTCAGCAGTCAAAAAGCCCAGTTCCACACACGCTTCCTTCAGGGAAATATTGTCCTTGAAAGCCTTCTTTGCGGTCTTGGCGGCATTTTCGTAACCGATGTAGGGGTTCAGCGCCGTTACCAGCATCAGGGAGTTGTGGAGATTGTGGTGCATCTTTTCCTTGTTGGCAGTGATGCCGGATGCACAGTTCTTATCAAAGGAAACCATAGCTTCTGCCAGAAGTCTTGCGGACTGCAGGAAATTGTAGATGCATACGGGCATGAACACGTTCAGTTCAAAGTTACCCTGGGATGCAGCCATTCCCACTGCCACATCGTTGCCCATTACCTGTACGGCAACCATGGTGACCGCTTCACACTGGGTGGGGTTTACCTTACCGGGCATGATGGAAGAACCGGGTTCGTTTTCGGGAATGAAAATTTCTCCCAGACCGTCACGGGGACCGGAAGCCAGCCAGCGGATGTCGTTTGCGATCTTCATCATATCACAAGCCAGCGCTTTGATGGCACCGTGGGCAAATACCAGTTCATCCTTGGAGGTCAGGGCATGGAATTTGTTGGCAGCCGTTACAAAGGGTTTGCCGGTCAGCTTGGAAACTTCCGCTGCCACCAGAGTATCGAATCCCTTGGGTGCGTTCAGACCGGTTCCTACAGCAGTGCCGCCCAGCGCCAGTTCCAGAAGGGGCTTTACTGCCATAACCAGCAGTTCGCGGTCTCTTTCCAGGGAGCTTCTCCAGCCGCTGATCTCCTGGCTGAACTTAATGGGGGTTGCGTCCTGCAGGTGGGTTCTGCCGCTTTTTACAATGCCTTCGTTTTCCGCTTCCAGACGAACAAAAGTAGCGATCAGTCTGTCCACTGCCGGAATCAGCTTATCCTCAATGGCGATAACGGCGGAAATGTGCATAGCGGTGGGGAAGGTATCGTTGGAGGACTGGCTCATATTGATGTCATCGTTGGGATGCAGCAGTTTTTCCTTGCCGGCGATCTGGTTGCCTCTGTTGGCGATGACTTCGTTTGCGTTCATATTGGACTGTGTACCGGAGCCGGTCTGCCATACGACCAGGGGGAAATGATCGTTCAGCTCTCCCGCGATGACTTCGTCACAGGCTGCGGAGATGGCTGCCAGTTTTTCTTCGGTCATCTTTTCCGGCTTCAGGGCATGGTTTGCATACGCCGCCGCTTTCTTCAGGATACCGAATGCGTGGGTGATCTCTCTCGGCATGGTTTCGATGTTTACGCCGATCTCAAAGTTCTCGTGGCTTCTCTGTGTCTGGGCAGCCCATAGGCGGTCAGCAGGCACCTGCATTTCTCCCATAGAATCATGTTCAATACGATATTCCATCATTATTCCTCCATCAGTTTTTATCTGTTTTCATTTTATTTTTTCATCATTACAAAGGATGTAGGGCAGATGCCTGTTACTCATCCGCACAGCCTTCCCCTGCCCTACAATATAGATATTAAATATCAAGCTGGTCAATAACACCGCGCAGACACTCCGCACTCTTGCGCAGCAGGGAAATTTCCTTATCCGTCAGCGGGAGCAAGATCTTGCCGTGCGCACCTTCACTGCCCAGCACGTTCAGAATACTGAGACATACATCCGAGATACCGTATTCCCCGTGCATCATGGTGGAAACCGTCATGGTGGTATCCACGCCGCCCAGGAGACATTTTATAATATAACATACGGAAACGGACACCGCATAATAGGTCGCGCCCTTCTGCTCGATAACGCGTCCGCCGGATTTACGCACGTATTCTTCCACTTCCGCATAGTCCAGCTTCGGTACAGCCATACCCATATAGGAAATGGAAGTATGACATTCGTCTATCGGTACATTGGAAATATTGGCAACGGACCACGGCACAAAGGAAGAATCTCCGTGTTCACCCATTACATAGGCATGGACATTCTGCTGGTTGATCTTATAGAATTCGGACAGTCTTGCGCGCAGACGTGCCGTATCCAGAATGGTACCGGATCCGATAATCTGATTTTCCGACAGGCCGGAACGCTTACAGAACGTGTAGGTCAGAATATCTACCGGGTTGGAAACGATAATATAGTTGGCATCGGGACAATACCGGGTAATTTCGGGAATAATGCTCTTTGTAATATTTACATTGGTCTGTGCCAGATCCAGCCGTGACTGCCCGGGTTTTCTGGCAATACCGGAGGTCAGAATAACAATATCCGATCCCACCGTATCCCGGTATGTACCGGCATATACGGAACAGGGGCTGCAGAAGGGCGTACCCTGGCGGATATCCATTGCTTCGCCCAGTGCTTTTTCGTTGTTCAGGTCAATCATAACGATCTCCGATGCCAGTCCGGTGACGGTCAAAGTATAGGCAATCGTAGAGCCGACGCTGCCCGATCCGATAATCGTAATTTTATTCATGGTGCACTCTTCCTTTACTTATATTGCTGACAGGTGTTTACACATCTTCCTAAACCCGGGAAAGTTTTTGCCAACGGAATACAGTGTTTTTCGTCTTCGCCGCATCCTCTGATAATCGACGGAAATTTCCAAAAAGATACAACTTCCACTTATACTAATATAATAATACAGAAGTGGATTTTTGTCAAGATGCCTTTTTTTCAATTTACAGGTGTTTCTGAAGGAAATTTCTATGCGAAATGTTAAATTTCCGCCTCAAGTGCCGTTATTTTATGAAAAAATGATATTTTCACTTGTAAACGAGTCACAATTTCTCATTTTCACAAATCCATACCTGTTCAGATCACACACCTTTTCCTTCCTGTATTTTTCCGTTTCTCTCTGTTTTTTCATCTTTGCACAAAGGGAAGAAAATAAATAAAACAGGCTGCCGTACTCACATGATCTCATGCAAGCAGAACAGCCTGTATCGTTTTGTTTTATTCCGCTGCAGCTTCGGTCTCCGCAGTGGTTTCTTCCGTGGTTTCGGTTTCGGGTGTCTGGGTTCCGTAGAAGAGAGAATCATCCGGGAAGACCATAGCATCGCCCTCGATACCGCGCCATTCCACCATCACCATATATACACCGTTCTTCAGTGTGCATTCGGTGATCTCATAGTCTGTTACAACTCTGTGGGTACCGTCGTCGTAGTTGACCATTACATTGAAATCGTCCTTGGTGAATACTTTGTCCACCGTTGTGATCGTCTCACCGACATACAGGGGTTCCACGAAAATGGGAGCGCCGCCCAGAATCCCTTTGTCATATTCATCGGAGCATCCGGTCATACCTGCCGTGATCAGCAGCACGACCGTCAGAATTATCAGAATTTTTTTCATTTTTTCTCAGTACATCCCCAAAGAGTGTACCCTTTCTTTTATTATAATCTTATCGGAATTATACACCGCTGTACGCAGCAAAGCCGCCGTCAACCGGAACAACCACGCCGTCCACAAATGCGGAGAAGCGATCGTCTGCCAGCCACAGCAGAGTGCCGTCCAGGTCTTCCGGTGTACCGAAGCGCTTCATGGGTGTATGACCCAGGATCTTTTCGCTGCGGGGGCTGAGAGAACCGTCTTCGTTCAGAAGCAGATTGCGGTTCTGGTTGGTCAGGAAGAAGCCGGGAGCGATGGCATTTACACGGATGTTCACCGGTGCAAAATGTACAGCCAGCCACATGGTAAAGTTGGAGATCGCTGCCTTCGCGCCGCTGTACGCGGGAATACGGGTCAGGGGACGGAAGCTGTTCATGGAAGATACGTTGATGATGTTGCCGCCGGTCTTCGCCATATCTCTGGCAAATACCTGGGTGGGAATCAGGGTACCGAGGAAGTTCAGGTTGAATACAAAGCTGATGCCTTCGGGATCCAGGTCAAAGAAGGTCTTTACACCTTCGATGGTGCCGTTCTTTTCCAGCTCGTCCACTTCTTCGGGAGTCAGGTTGTCTCTGGTGGTGGAACCCTTGGGGTTATTGCCGCCCGCACCGTTGAGCAGCAGATTTACAGGACCGAATGCTTCCACGATCTGGTCTCTTGCCGCACGAACAGATTCGATATCCAGTACGTTCATGGCAAACGCCTTTGCATCGCCGCCTTCTGCACGGATCTCCGCAGCAACCGCTTCTGCAGCTTCCAGTCTCAGGTCACATACCGCAACCTTTGCGCCTGCTGCTGCCAGGGTCTTGGAAAAACCGGAGCACAGTACGCCGCCGCCGCCGGTTACCACTGCAACCTTGCCGCTCAGATCAAATGTCATGGGAATATTGTTCATTGTATGTTCCTCCAAATAGAATGTATGTCTGAAACAAATCGTCAGTTTCCGCAACCCTTCCGGATCGCGTTTGTCCGCTGTTTTCCGTCCGGCATCCGACCGGCGCAGTACTCCAGCTTTGTATATGGTAACACCAAACCCATATGCCTGTCAAGAGAATTGGTGTAAATTTTCGCAGATCCATTCCAAAAAACGAAAAAATGCCCCATCCACCGTTCGAAAACCGTGAAACAGAGCATTTTCAGCGGTATACTCTAAGGAGCAAAAGCATACCGCGGACAATACTACAATATGCGGCTGTTCCGGGGAATATGCGGAAATATCCGGAATATCATTATGTGCGCCGCAGCATACAAAAAATTCATGGAATTTAGCAGATTCCTTTACTTTCATCCGCTCTTTTGCCCTTTACTTACCTATCGGTTTGTGATATAATATAATATGAATGTTTTTGCACATTCGATGTACTTTGCAATTACGCAGAAAGGATCTATCCCATATATGGAAAAACAAACGAAAAAAAGCCGTCTCGGACTGGTTGGCGGACAGGCAGTTCTGGAAGGCGTTATGATGAAATCCGGGGACGATATGAGTCTCGCCGTCCGTGGTGAAGACGGGAAGATCGTCACCACCAAGGAAAAATTCACTTCCCTGCGGAAAAAATACAAATTCTTCCGGATCCCCCTCATCAGAGGATGCGTGAATTTTGTGGAAATGATGATGCTCAGCATGAACACCCTGACCAAATCCATGGAAATGCTCGGCATCGACGATGAAGAACCGGAAACCAAATTCGACAAGTGGCTCACTGAAAAAATGGGCGACAACATGATGAAGATCATCTCCGGCATCGGTATGGTGCTGGGTGTTGTGCTGGGTGTGGGACTGTTTCTGCTGCTGCCCACGCTGGTAACCAAGGGTCTGGATTATCTGACCGGCGGTCTGATTACAAACAGTGTTCTCCGTTCCCTCATCGAAGGGCTGGTTCGTATGGGCATTTTCGTTGCCTACATTGCCTTGGTCAGCCTGATGCCGGAAATCCGCCGTACTTACGAATACCACGGCGCGGAACACAAATCCATCGCCTGCTTTGAATCCGGTATGCCCCTGACCCCCGCCAATGCCAAAAAATGCACCCGTTTCCACCCCCGCTGCGGTACCAGTTTCATTTTTGTCATGCTGCTGCTGTCCATCATTGTGAATTCCTTCCTGACCTGGGACAATCTGTGGATCCGTATGGCATCCAAGCTGCTTACCATACCGCTGATCGTCGGTCTCGGTTTTGAATACATCATGTACGCAGGCAAGCACTGCAATATTTTCACCAGAATCTTCTCTGCGCCCGGTCTGTGGATGCAGCGGATCACCACCCGTGAACCCGATGAATCCCAGCTGGCTGTAGCCATCACCGCCATCCTTGACGCCATTCCGGAGGATTTCCGGGAAGAAGTCAAGGCTGAGCTGGCAGAAGCCGGTGAGCAGATCGAAGACTCCTCTCCCTGGACACCCAAATCCAGGGAAGATGCGGACGGTCAGGCCAAAGCCGATACCGAGGCTGACCAATGACCATCCGTGAAATCGCCGCCCGACTGCAGAACGCCGGTATTGCCGAATCCGACTGGGAAGCAATGCTGATTGCGGAACACTGCACCGGAAGAAGCCGTTCCCTGCTGCTTCTGGAAAAAGACCGGGATTTCGATCTCCCCCTCCTTGCCGGCATGGTGGAAAAACGCTGTGAACGGTATCCTCTGCAGTATCTTTTCGGGGAATGGGAATTTATGGGGTTGTCGTTTACGGTAAACGAGCACTGCCTGATCCCCCGTCCCGATACGGAAATTATTGTAGAAGAAGCACTGCGGCTTTTGCCGGAAAAGGGGAATGTACTGGATCTGTGTACCGGAAGCGGCTGTATTTTAGCCTCGATTCTTCACTATTGTCCCTCAGCCTGCGGCACTGCGGTGGATCTTTTTCCGGAAACCCTGGCAGTGGCAGAAGAAAACTTCCGCAAACTGGGTGTGAACGACCGGGCGACAGCCATATGCGGTGATGTACGGGACGGTATCCTGAGCCCGGATGCGCGGTTTGATTGTATTGTTTCCAATCCCCCCTATGTAACAGCCGAAGAAATGAACGGTCTTGCGCCGGAATTATCGAAAGAGCCCCGCGCCGCACTGACGGATGAAGGGGACGGACTTTCCCTGCTTGCCGCCATCATTGCCGGATACGGAAAATATCTCTCCGCCGGTGGTGTTATGATTCTGGAACATGGGGCAGCCCAGTCCGATGCGGTTCTGGCACTTGGACAAAAAGCCGGGTTCTCCGGCAGAGTTTTATATGATTACGCCGGGAAAACAAGAGGCGTAGTACTGTCACGGCAATTTGATCAATCATCAGGATGTGACCTATGAAAATTGAAATACTGGATACAACACTCAGAGACGGTACCCAGGGATGCGGTGTGGATTTTTCTCCCGCCGAGCGCATCCGGGTCATGCACGCTCTGGACGATCTCGGCGTAACCTATATGGAAGTCGGTATGCTGACCGATGCACGCAGCGCCGCCTATTTCCGCATGGTTGCCGATGAAAAATTCCATACTGTACAGCCGGTGGTCTTCGGTCAGACCTGCCGTCCCGGTGAAGCTGCCGCGGACAGTGGGATTCTGCAGCTGCTTGGGGAATGTCCCCTGCAAGTCGCCGCCATTTTCGGGAAAAGCTGGAAGTACCAGATCTCCCGTGTGCTGGACACTACTCCCGAAGAAAATCTGCGCATGATCGCCGATTCCATCCGGTATCTGAAAGACGCCGGAAAGACGGTTTTCTTTGATGCCGAACACTTTTTTGACGGCTACAGCGATGACGCCGGATATGCCATGCAGGTGGTGGATACCGCTTTCCGGGCAGGTGCGGACCGTGTGATCCTGTGCGATACCAACGGCGGTATGCTTCCCGACAGCATCGGTGTTACCGTACACGCCATTACTTCCCGTTTCGGCAATCGGGTGGGCATCCACTGCCACAACGATATGGGCATGGCGGAAGCGGATTCCGTTACCGCTGTTCTCTCCGGTGCGACCCATGTACAGGGTACCATCTCCGGCTTCGGGGAACGGTGCGGCAATGCCAATCTGAACACGCTGATCCCGGTTCTCCAGCTGAAACTGGGATTTGACTGCATCGGCGAAGGTCTGACTGCCCTCACCCGTACCGCAAGACTGGTAAATGAAGCCGCCAACCGTGCCTTCAACGAAAACGAACCCTTTGTAGGCGGATACGCTTTCACCCATAAGGCTGGCACCCACATCGACGGCGTTACCAAATCCCCCCGTACTTTTGAACATATGGACCCTGCGGCTGTGGGGAACAAACGGAATTTTGTCATCAGCAGTCTCAGCGGACGGGCGGCTCTGGTGGACAAAATGCGCGCTTTTCTTCCCCCGGAGGAAGCCCGTGCCATTACCAAATCCTCTCCGGAGCTGATCCAGCTTTCCCAGATCCTCCGGGACAGAGAGGCAATAGGCTACGATTACGAAGATGCCTCCGCTTCTCTGGCACTGCTGATCGACGAAGTATTTGAAAAGCGCAAGCGGTTCTTTGATCTGCTCAGCTTCAAGGTTATCGTGGACGAAAATCCTCTCGGCAAGGAATATTCCGGTATTGTCCGGGACGAAATGAAGGCTACAGCGGCTATCAAAATTGCGGTGGGGGACAATGAAGAACTGACCGCCGGCGAAGGAAACGGTCCCGTTAATGCCATGGACGTTGCCCTGCGCCGTGCACTGCAGCGATTCTACCCGGATATCGCCAAAATGCGGCTGAACGACTATAAGGTTCGTGTGCTGGATTCCGGCGCCACGGCTTCCGTTGTACGGGTTCTGATCGAATCCACCGACGGCGTCAGCGTATGGCGTACCATCGGCGTTTCCCCCGACATTATCACCGCCAGCTGGCAGGCACTGCGGGATTCTGTGGAATATATGCTCTCTCACTGCTAATTCTGACTTGGAGTTTTTATGAAAAAAATCATCTGTGTATTATTCGGCGGCAAATCCTCGGAGTATGATGTATCTCTCTCCTCCGCCCATGCCGTACTGACCAATATAGACAACAGCCGTTACGAGATCGTCCGTATCGGCATCACCAGAGACGGAAAATGGTATCACTTCGACGGCAACAATGAGGACATCCGTACAGGCGCGTGGTGTGCCGATACCGATTCCCTGTCTCCCGTACACTTTTCTCCCAACGACGGTATGCTCCATTTTCTTCCTTCCGCCAAGGGAAACGCCCCCATTGACGCCCTGCGTCCCGATGCGGTCTTCCCGGTGCTCCACGGCAAATTCGGCGAGGATGGTACCATGCAGGGGTTGTTTGCCGTATGCGGTATTCCCGTGGTGGGATGCGGCTGTACCTCCAGCGGTGTATGTATGGACAAAGCCTTCACCAAATCCGTTGTAGGTGCGGAGACGGATATTCCCCAGGCAGACGCTGTGACCGCCCGTATCGCGGACAAAAACGACATGGATTCCCTCCGTCTGCGCTGTGAAGCCAAGTTCGGTTATCCCATGTTCGTGAAGCCCTGTGCCGCTGGTTCTTCCGTAGGCGTGAGCAAGGTCAAGGATGCTTCCCGTTTTGCGGATGCGGTAGAAAAAGCCTTTGCCGAGGACGGCAAGATCCTGATTGAAAAAGCCATTGTGGGTACGGAAGTGGAAGTAGCCGTATTTGAAAGCCACGGCTCCTATTTCACTGCCCGTCCTGCGGAAATTGATCTGGGCAGCAGTGAATTCTACGATTACGAAACCAAATACATCAGCGACGCCTCCGGCTACTATCTCCCCGCCCGTCTGACGGAGGAGGAGGAAAAAACCGTACAGGCGTATGCACTGGAAATCTTCAAGGCACTGGACTGCCGTGTATTCTCCCGTGTGGACTTCTTCCATACCGCGGACGGATTCGTGTTCAACGAAATCAACACCATCCCCGGCTTCACGCCTATATCCATGTATCCGAAAATGATGATGCAGGACGGCACTTCCTACGCCCAGCTGATCGACAAGATCCTGGATGCCGTGCTGTGATGGAACTGCCGGATCTATAATACAGAAAAGCCCCGCACAGCAGAAAACAGGCAAACACAGCAAGCAGATCGCATAAAACGGCAGAGGATGGTGCGGATCATCCTCTGCCTGTTCTTTTTCAAAAATTATTTTTGTAATTATCTGCACATAAATAATGTAAAACATAGCAAAAACTCATGAAATTTTCTGCTGATACTTGAAAAACACGTAAAATTATGGTATTATATAATTAGAATGTATTTTTCTGTGCATCTTTACAAAAAGACACAGCCTATTGCCGATCTCCTTCGTGTTTGATACACAAATGTCAAAATTTAATATTATATAAAGTGAGGGATGTAAAATCGTTTTGAACAATGCCGCGCACAGTTGACTCCTTATTTTCACTTTTTTGGCTGCAATCTGCAAATCCTATTCACAACTTTCGAATGGAGATAGAATTATGAGAAAAATTCTTTCTATCGTACTTGCTGCTATCCTGACCGTATCCATGGCAGTTGTTGCAAGTGCTGACCTCACCGCTATGTCCCTGGACGCACCCGAAAACTCCGGTGTTGTTCGTGTGCCTGTAAACGGTGAATCTTCTGTAACTTTTGACCTTCCCTTCAACGCTCAGTTCGTGTCCATCCTGACTGACTCTGATGTTGAATACGAATCTTTCAACAATCTTATGGCTGAAATTGATGGCAACGGTCTTGGTACTTTTGAAATCGCCTGCACCGGCGGCGGTGACTCCTGGGCTACCATTTCTGCATACGTTGCAGCTGGTAATCACACCGTAACCTTCTACGAGATCGGCGATCCCGTTAATGTTAAGGAAATCGCTTTCATGGCAGAACCTTACGTAAACATCAATATTTATACACAGGCTGAGATCACTGACGACGAAGAATACAACGACCATCCCGGCTCCGGTTCCACCGGTAACGAGATCCAGCTGATGGATGACCACGGTACTGGTTACACCTCCTGGGGTGACCTGATCACCATCAAGGGCGTTGACTTCGGCGCAAACGGCGCTGCCGGTGCTGTAATGCACTACGGTTGGGCTTGGAACGACGCTTCTTTCTGCCACATGGAATTCTACATTGACAGCATGGAAGGCGAACCCGCTGCAACTGTTGATGTTGGTTTTACCGGTATTTGGAGAATTGCTGAAACCAGCTGGGTTCCCGTAAACCTGGCAGTTCCCGCAGGTGTTCACGACATCTACATCAAGTACGCGAGCCTTGAATGCGGTTCCGTTTCCGAACTGGTATTCATGGAAAATGTAGCTGGTACTGCTGTTGAAGCTGTTACCGAAGCTGCTACCGAAGCTGCTACCGAAGCCGCTACCGAAGCCGCTACCGAAGCTGCTACCGAAGCCGCTACTGAAGCTGCTACCGAAGCCGCTACCGAAGCTGCTACCGAAGCTGCTACCGAAGCTGCTACCGAAGCTGCTACCGAAGAAGTTGTTGACAACACCACTTCTGCTCCTCAGACCTTTGATGCTGGCGTAATTGCTGCTGCTGCTGCTGTTATTTCCGCTGCTGCTTTCGCAGTATCCAAGAAGCGCTCTAAATAAGTTAATATTATGGCAGAGGTTCTTTTCTCGGAACCTCTGCCGATTCTGAATCATATCAATAGATTGCAGTCGAAAAAGTGAAAATAAACAGCATTATTCTGCCACATAGTGTATCATATCCAAATAGAATTATCGGGGGTGTCGCGCGTTTTGCGGTCACCCCCGTAATTGTTATTACTGACCCTGTAAGAACTCTGTGTGATTTGCTTTGTGTACTTGGTCTGTTCTGAGTACAGAATATTCGCTGCGCACTCTCCCTCACCACCCTCGGCGGAGCTTCCTCCCGGAAGGAGCCTTACATTTGGGACAAGCGCTAACGAATCAAGCCTCCCTTGTGTAAAGGGAAGTGGCATTGCGCAGCAATGATGGAAGGAGCCTGCGGGATCAACGGTTTTTATCCCCAAAATGGATTCCGGTCTTCGTAAAAACCAGCATCTTTTCACACTTCAAACCGTTTATACCGCTTTCTCCCGAATTCCCCCATCATGACGTGTAAGTCTATTTTCCCGATACATATCAAAAAACACCAGTGCAGTTCCTGTGAGAACTACATTGGTGTTTTGTTTTGCGTGTTTGTATCAGCCTGTTTCAGCCTTTGTCACCATTATTATTTTGTTGAAAGCCATGCTGCATAACGCTAAATTATGGAATCCCTATGGAGATCTCATTACGCGAGACCTCCATAGAGCCGTACCCATAAATCAAATTACGTTACGTAACTTAAATTACTTTCTGTTCTTCTTGTTCTTCAGAACGAGAGCGCCGCTGGTGAGGCCGATTGCAGCCAGAACGAGAGCGATGTCAAAGGTCTGAGGAGCTTCAGTAGTGGTGTTGTCAACAACTTCTTCGGTAGCAGCTTCGGTAGCAGCTTCAGTTGCAGCTTCGGTAGCAGCTTCGGTTGCAGCTTCAGTTGCAGCTTCGGTTGCAGCTTCGGTTGCAGCTTCGGTTGCAGCTTCGGTTGCAGCTTCGGTAGCAGCTTCGGTTGCAGCTTCAGTTGCAGCTTCGGTTGCAGCTTCGGTTGCAGCTTCGGTAGCGGCTTCGGTAGCAGCTTCGGTAGCATCTTCGGTTGCAGCTTCGGTAGCGGCTTCGGTAGCAGCTTCGGTAGCAGCTTCAGTTGCAGCTTCGGTTGCAGCTTCGGTTGCAGCTTCAGTATCAGCTTCGGTGGAAACACCGGCAGCGTCGAAGTTACCGTCGAAAGCCTGAGCAGCTTCCAGAGTGGTGAAGAAACCGATGTAGTCGATCAGAATCGGAATTTCTTCGTGGTAGTTGAAGTCAACACGGAGAGAACGATACAGAGCTTCGCCCTTCTGAGTAGCAAAGGGTCTGTCGTCATCATCGGTACCCTGGTCTACGTAACCGGACCAGTCAAAGCCTTCCTGAGCGTCCATGTCAACGATGATCTCCTGCCATTCGCCGTCAGCAACCAGTTCGAACTGGAAGCTCTGGGTGTTACCGGAGTTGCGGTAAGTACACCAAATGCTTTCGCCGAGGTCCATGTAGGTTCTTACACGAAGCTTCAGGAAACGGTTAGCGGTGGGGATAGCGTAGTCGTGATCCCAGAACACAGCTTCCCAAATGTTACCAACGGGAGAAGTCATGAATGCCGGGTAACCGTCAACCATGGTCATCCAGCCGTAACCGTAGGTCATCCAAGACAGAGCAGCGTCTTCGTCAGTGCCCTGCAGATAAGGATCTTCTTCACCGGTCAGGTTATCGATCTTGTACACATAAGCTGTGTCAGTTCTCAGGAAAGATGCGGAAACTGTCATGCACATTGCGGATACAACCATAGCAGCACACAACAGCACAGTCAGAATTTTCTTCATGATGAATATTCCTTTCAAAAACTTACAATTCACCCACACAAAACCTGTGATGAAGTCACTCCGGCACGGAGGAGTTCTTCACCGTTTTGTACGGGGTGAGGATACTATGAAAACACGCAGCACAGTACCCTTTCAACAAAATAATAATGATGACAAAGTCCCAGCAGGCAGAATACCCGGAGACCTTCACTTTCGTGAAAATATCCGGTTACCGTCGATATCCCCCGGCAGAATCACAGAGATCCGCCACTCCGCCAAAGTATATCTTGCCAGTAATACTATATCAGAAAACACAAAAAATGTAAATGGTCAAAATTCGTCTCTGTCATGGATAAAATTCCGATGTAGTATTTTTCGCCGGTAATTCTTCCATAAAGAGGACATACTGGAAATATATAGCGTACATCCTCTTTACGGAAAGTGTTTATATCAGAATTACAGACCGCGCTTTACGTAGTGTGTATGCAGCAGTTCGTGTGCCTTGTGGCTGTTGGGCTCGCCGAGGAATTCTTCGTAAACCTTCTTAACAATCGGGTTTTCGTGAGACTTACGGTAAGTCAGCAGCTTAGCGTCGGCATTGTACAGAACGGATGCACGTACTGCACGCAGGTCGATGTTGTTGCGGACAACTGCGGGCTGGATGGGCTGACCGCCGCCGTTTACACAACCGCCGGGACAAGCCATGATCTCGATGAACTGTACATCATAGGTACCGTCCTGAACGCCCTTCAGCAGCTTAGCAGCATTGGCAGTACCGGAAGCAACAGCAACCTTAACTTCTACGCCGCCCAGCTTGTATGCAGCAAACTTGATGCCTTCGGTACCACGAACTTCTTCGTAGTCAACCTTTTCGAAGGACTTGCCTTCCAGAACTTCTGCAGCGGTACGCAGAGCAGCTTCCATAACGCCGCCGGTTGCACCGAAGATAGCGCCTGCACCGGAACCGATTTCAATGGGCATATCGAATTCAGCGTCGTCCAGAGCCTTGAAGTCGATACCTGCCTGTTCGATCATTCTGCCCAGTTCTCTGGTGGTAACAGCAACGTCTACGTTAGCCATACCGTCGTTGGACTGACCGTCTCTGCCCACTTCGAACTTCTTAGCGGTACAGGGAATAGCGGAAACGAATACGATATCCTTGGGATCCAGACCCAGCTTTTCAGCGAAGTAGGACTTGTAGATCGCGCCGAACATCTGCTGAGGAGACTTGCAGGTGGACAGGTTTTCGGTCATTTCCGGGAAGTAGTGTTCGCAGTACTTAACCCATCCGGGAGAGCAGGAGGTGATCAGAGGCAGCTTGCCGCCGTTCTTTACTCTGCTCAGGAATTCGGTAGCTTCTTCCATGATGGTCAGGTCAGCGGTGAAGTTCATGTCGTATACACCGTCGAAGCCCAGAGCCTTCAGAGCAGCAACCATCTTACCCTGTGCATCTGTACCGGGTTCGTAGCCGAAGCATTCGCCGATAGCGGTACGTACGGAAGGAGCGCAGCAGATAGCAACGTGCTTGGTGGGATCTGCGATAGCGTCCAGGACCTTCTGGGTGTCGTCCTTTTCGTACAGAGCGCCAACGGGACAAGCAACGATACACTGACCGCAGTTGATACAGGAAGTATCTGCCAGAACCTTTTCGAAGGAAGGAGCGATCTCTGTGTCGTAACCACGGTTGGTAGCACCGATAGCACCGATGCCCTGCAGCTTGTTACAAGCAGCTACGCAGCGACGGCAGAGAATACACTTGTTGTTGTCACGGATGATGGAGGGAGAGGAGGTATCCAGAGAAACCTTAGCGCCCTTTTCGCCGTATACAAAGTGGTCTTCGTCAGCCTTGTATTCCTGTGCCAGCTTCTGCAGTTCGCAGTTGGTGGAACGGATACAGGACAGACATTTCTTTTCGTGAGCAGACAGAACCAACTCCAGGTTGGTCTTTCTGGCAGCACGGATCTTGGGGGTGTTGGTCTGGATTTCCATACCGTCTGCAACGGGATATACACAGGCAGCTACCATGCCGCGTGCGCCGGTAACTTCTACCAGGCAAAGACGGCAGGCGCCGATTTCGTTGATATCTTTCAGATAGCAAAGGGTGGGAATGTCGATCTTGGCATACTTGCAGGCTTCCAGAACGGTAATGCCGGCAGGTACAGAATATTCCACACCGTTAATTTTCACATTTACCATATTCATATGCGATTCCTTCCTTATTTCTTAGAAATAGCGCCAAACTTACACTTTTCGATACAAGCGCCGCACTTTACGCACTTGGTCTTATCGATAACGTGCGCTTCCTTAACCTTACCGCTGATTGCGCCTGCGGGACATACTCTTGCGCAGAGCGTACAGCCCTTACACTTATCGGCATCGATTTCGTAGGACAGCAGACCCTTACAAACACCTGCAGGACACTTCTTGTCCACGATATGTGCGATGTATTCGTCGCGGAAGAATCTCAGTGTGGAGAGAATCGGGTTCGGTGCGGTCTGACCCAGTGCGCAGAGAGAAGCAGACTTGATGTAGTTAGCCAGTTCTTCCAGCTTGTCAAGGTCTTCCATTTCACCGTTACCGTCGGTGATCTTGTTCAGGATTTCCAGCAGACGTACAGTACCGATACGGCAGGGTGCGCACTTACCGCAGGATTCGTCTACAGTGAATTCCAGGAAGAACTTCGCGATGTCAACCATACAGGTGTCTTCGTCCATAACGATAAGACCACCGGAACCCATCATGGAACCAGCCTTGATCAGGGTATCGAAGTCGATGGGAGTATCGATCAGGGAAGCCGGGAGACAACCGCCGGAAGGACCACCGGTCTGTGCAGCCTTGAACTTCTTGCCGTTGGGAACGCCGCCGCCGATCTCTTCGATAACTTCACGGAGAGTGGTACCCATGGGAACTTCAACCAGACCGGTATTCTTGATCTTACCGCCAAGAGCGAATACCTTGGTACCGGGAGAACCGGCAGTACCGAAGGACTTGAACCAGTCGGAACCGTTCAGGATGATCTGAGGAATGTTGGCGTAGGTCTCTACGTTGTTCACGATGGTAGGCTGACCCCACAGACCCTTAACTGCCGGGAACGGCGGACGGGAACGGGGTTCACCGCGGTTACCTTCGATAGAGGTAAGCAGAGCAGTTTCTTCACCGCAAACGAATGCACCTGCACCCAGACGGATGTGAATATCAAAGTTGAAGTCGCTACCGAAAATGTTCTTGCCCAGCAGACCGTATTCACGAGCTTCATCCAGAGCGATCTGGAGTCTCTTAACAGCGATCGGATATTCTGCACGAACATATACCCAACCTTCATCAGCACCGATAGCATAACCGGCAATAGCCATAGCTTCGATCACTGCATGGGGGTCACCTTCCAGAACGGAACGGTCCATGAATGCACCCGGGTCACCTTCGTCGGCGTTACATACAACGTACTTCTTGTCGGAAACGCTTGCCTTTGCGAACATCCACTTACGACCGGTGGGGAATCCGCCGCCGCCTCTTCCGCGGAGACCGGAATCCAGGATGGTCTGGATAACTTCGTCGGGGGTCATTTCCTTCAGAGCCTTAGCCAGTGCGAAGTAACCGTCCATTGCGATGTATTCGTCGATGGCTTCGGGGTTGATAACACCGCAGTTACGCAGTGCAACTCTCTTCTGCTTCTTGTAGAAGTTGGTGTCGGACAGAGAAGCAGCCGCAGAGGCATCTTCGTGTTCAACGCCATCCTTGTAAACCAGACGGTCTACAATACGGCCCTTCAGCAGGTGTTCTTCTACGATTTCCGGAATGTCATCTTCCGTAACCATGCTGTAGAAAGTGCCTTCCGGGTATACGATCATGATCGGACCCAGAGCGCAGAGACCGAAACAACCGGTCATAACGATTTTAATTTCTTCTTCAAGACCTTTGGCCTTGAGTTCTTCTGTCAGCTTGTTGGCCAGAGCTGCACTTCCGGAAGAAGTACAACCGGTACCGCCGCAGATCAATACATGAGAACGAATCATAGTAGTTTATTCCTCCCTAAAAGTTATATCGATTACAGCTTGGTTGCACCGATGGTGTATTCGGTAACCGGCTTGCCGCCCTTGATGTGCTTTTCGATAACTTCCTGTGCTTTTTCAGCGGTCATCTTAACGTAAGTGGTCTTTTCCTTATCCTTTTCGAATACTTCCACAACGGGTTCATACTGGCAGATGCCAATACAACCGGTCTGGGTTACAGTAACGGTTTCTGCCATACCTGCTTCGTTTACGCCTTCCACGAAAGCGTTCAGAACAGGTCTTGCACCGGCTGCGATACCGCAGGTTGCCATACCTACTACAACACGGATGGTGTTATCAGCTGCCTGACGCACGGCTACTTTGTCCTGCATCTTCGCTTTGATCGCCATCAGTTCTTCAAAAGATTTCATACTTTTGTTTCCTTTCTGGTATATAAATAAAATTTCAAACGATTGTAATGTGTCCTGCCGCTTTATTTTTCTTCTGCCTCAGCGTACTGCTCTTTCAGATATCCGTCGATCCAGCCCAGGATTTCCGGGTTTGACAGGGGGATATCGTCTCCGAGCAGGGCTTTCAGCTGTGCGCAGGACAATTCTACCTTTCCGCCGGGCATTTCGTGGGTATAGGTGAAATTCACGTCAGGTGAACCCTGAATCAGTGTCTTCACCGTTTCCACCATATCGCCCAGGGGGATAAAGTCGATGTGGTTTCTGCCGAATACGCTCTCCACCACCGTACCGTGGTCAGGATCCGGCTCGCCTGTTTCCTCGTTGACCGCCGGTGTGGATCGGATGGTAACGTGACCGCCCATCATTTCCGCCAGCATTGTGAGAAAGGGGATGCCGAGTCCTACTTTTCTGGTTTTCCGGGTAGTGAAGAAAGGATCGCTCAGTTTTCTGACCTGCTCCGCCGACATTCCGCAGCCGTTGTCCTTTACCGTAAACGTCAGCCACTCGCCATCTTCCTTCAGGCTGACGTCGATATTCTCAGCGCCGGCTCTTACGGAATTCATGGTGATGTCCAGTACATACAGAGAAAATTCATCCATGCATTACTCCTCCATCTCAAGTGGTTTCTCCCCGCAGATACCGCATCAGGCCTCTGCGGATATCGTCATCCGGCAGATCAAGGGTCTGTTCCGCTTCTGCAAGATCCCACAGATAATGGGCATCCGAACTGACCACATGGGACAGCTTCTCAATGAGGGGAAACCGCTTTGTGTATTCCTCCATGGAAGCGCCGTCGTTCAGTTCATATGCCGAAAACGCTACATCCTCCGGGAATGTACCCAGCACCGCTACCATTCCGTTGGAAGGACGGTCAATGTGGGCAGGATAGCATACGCCGCCCCGCGCCAGACAGATTTCCACCGCTTTTTCAATGGAGATCTCCGTTGCGTTGATCAGCAGATGCTCCTCTTCCCCGACGATCTCGTCGTTTTCATCCCGGATGTGCTGATGACCGAAAATGGCGGGCTTGTTTTTCACCCGGATCCGTCTTGTATCCACATACTCGCCGAATGCCATCGCATCTTCGAGGGTGGGAAACAAACAGATCATATGTACATCTTCACTGGTCGTCAGTTCCATGCCGGCAATGGGGATAATGCCGTTTTTTCTTGCCTGTGCGTAAAAGGCAGGACAGTTTTTGGTGCTGTTATGGTCCGTGAGAGCCACGATCTGCAAGCCGTTGACCAACGCCATACCGGCAATGTTGCCCGGCGTCATATCGTCGTCCCCGCAGGGTGACAGGCAGGAATGCACGTGCAGGTCATAATAAAATTCACTCATGCGCATCCCTCCAGATCTGCCGCTTACATCAGTCCGGCAATTCCGGCGCACAGATCATACACCGGCTGCTCAGCGGACAGAACGCAGATTCCTTTTTCCTCTGCTGCTGCCAGTGCATCCGGCGTCAGGGTCACACCCTCTGCCAGAAGTACCGCAGCTGCGTCCGCAAGACTTGCCACAGCGATTACATTTACGTTGTTCATAATGGTGATCCACAGATTACCCGCTTCCACATGGCTCATGGCACGGCTTAGCAGGTCCCCGGCGTACACCCCGTCAAAGGCGTCCGCCTCACCGCAGATCACGCGGATGCCCAGCGCATCCATAAAAGGTTTCAGTTCTGTCATACATTCCCTCCATCGGTCTTTCCCTCTGCGTTTTCCGTATCTTTGCGCATCCGCATCCATTTTTCCAGGGGAACCGCATCGCCGGAGTTGCCGTTTCTGCGCTTTTCCAGGAAATCATGGAACAGCATACGCATATTTACCACACATTCATCCGCATTGGTTTCGCCCTTCACGATATCCTCGGCAAAAGCCATACAGGTAGGTGCGCCGCAGGAACCGCAGTCCAGTCCGGGCAGTTCCGTACAGATATTTTCAATATCCGCCATCATCCGCATAGCTTCCATTCTGTCATCGGACAGGAGATTATACGGATTGTACTGCACCATCCCCTCTGCAAAAGCGCTTTCCGGAATTTCATCCTTCACGGGGCTGTTGGGAGATACGGGCAGGTATCGTTTCAGGGACTGAAGTCTTGCCTGTGCAATATAGGGATTGGCGACGGTCATTACACCGCCCACACATCCGCCGCTGCAGGCATTCAGTTCCACATAGTCCAAGGTGGGAATATTCTCGTTGTCGATCTGTTCCAGCACGCGGATACAGTTTTCAATACCGTCCGCCGCCAGATAATGTTCGTTGAATACAGCAGAAGCCTCGCCGCCGCAGGATGCCCAGCCGATACCGATCATGCCGGCTTCCGTTGACTCCGCGGGTTCTTCGATCTGCTTCATTTTTTCGATCAGTACGAAGTATACATCCCTTACCGACAGCACGTGGTCCACATTGTTTTTCTCGCCCGCAAAGCCGTTTTTCACATAACTGACTTTAGCCGGGCAGGGAGAAATGAAGAACACGCCGATATCCTCGGAGGCAAGCTCCGGATGTTCTGCCATCGCTTCCTTACGCGCCAGATCCGCTGCCACTTCTATGGGGGGAAGCAGGGGGATGATGTTGTCGCACAGGAAGGGGAAATTCATACTGATCATTCGTGTGATCACAGGGCAGGCAGAGCTGATAACCGGTTTTTTGATATCCTTACGCCGCAGATACATCCTTGTATAAGCGGAAACCATCTCTGCTGCTCTTGCTACTTCATACACCTTATCGAATCCCATGGCGTGCAGTCCGGCGATAATATAGCCGATATTGTCCATATTATCGAACTGACCGTACAGCGCAGGAGCCGGCAAAGCGATGCGGTAGCGGAAATTGTTCAATTTGTCAAGTCCGTCGTGGGTGGCTTTTTTCGCCTTATAGGAACACTGCCTGATACATTCCCCGCAGTCGATGCACCTTTCGGAATGGATCACCGCGTGACCGTCCCGGATCCGGATCGCTTCTGTGGGACAGCGTCTGAGGCAGGTAGTGCAGCCTTTGCATTTTGCCACATCCAATGAAACGGAATGCTGGTAATTTTTCATGCTTCACCTCGGTACGCTGAAATGGATGGCATCTCTTCCGCAGGAGGTGGAAACAAGTCACATCAGCCGGTGGTATTCACGCGCATGGTGATCTTTGTACCCACGCCGACTTCCGTATCGATTTTCATGTAGTCGGTATATTTCTTCATATTGGGAAGACCCATACCGGCACCAAAGCCCAAAGCCCGAATATTCTCTCTGGCGGTGGAAAAACCTTCCCTCATCGCAAGCTCCACATCCGGAATACCGGGGCCCTTGTCCGACAGAACGATTTCTATGTACTCATCCATAACCGTTACATCGGCAGCACCGCCGTTTGCGTGGATGACCATATTGATCTCGCCTTCGTACATGGCAATGGAAACCCGCCGTATGATATCCGGTGAAAAACCGAGCTGACGCAGCTTTTTCTTGATGATTACGGATGCTTCGCCGGCTGAGGAGAAATTTTCACCGTCTACGTCAAAGTGAAATGTTACGGGTTCGTGCATACAGAATCCCCCTTGTTTCCGATTAGTCCGCGGGAATATAAGATACCGCATGCTTCATAAGCACGCAACGCTGACCGCATGACTACGATACCGCATTCTTCCGCCAGCGCAATCATTTCCTCTGTAGGAATCTTATTGCGTACGAAAACAATACATACCATATCCATCATAGCGGCGGTACGGATCACCTGTGTGTTCACAAGACCCGTGATCAGAACTCCCTGATCTTTTACAAATGCCAGTACATCGCTCATCATATCGCTGCAGCAGGCGGAATACACCTCGCCGTCCAGATATTCTTCACCGCACAATACTTCGGCACTGCAAAATTTCCCGATTTCTTCTATCTTCATAGAGGTAACCTTTCAAAAACTCTGTGAGGAGTGATTTTCAAATCAGCCTGTCCGCTGTCTGACAGCAGGCACACTGAAAACGGTCAATGGATTACTTATACTTTGCCAGAATGCCTTCCAGCTGATTCGGTTCCAGTCTGCCGTATACATCTTCACCGATGGTCAGAACAGGTGCCAGACCGCAGGCGCCGATGCAGCGGGTTGCTTCCAGGCTGAACTTCAGGTCTTCGGTAATTTCGCCGCCCTTGATGCCCAGCAGGGTTTCCAGCTTTTCCATCAGGATACCGGAGCCCTTTACGTAGCAGGCAGTACCGAGACATACAGCTACCGGGAATTCACCCTTGGGATTCAGCAAGAACTGTGCATAGAAAGTAACAACGCCGAATACTTCGGAGTAAGGAATTTCCAGACCCTGTGCGATGTCACGCTGTACTTCTTCCGGCAGGTAACCGTAAATATCCTGTGCCTTCTGCAGAACAGGCATCAGAGCGCCTTCTGTTCCCTTGTAGGCTGCAATCAGTTCATCCAGAGCAGCCTTCTGCTCGGGAGTACCCTTGAAAGGTACGGTTGTCATGTTTTTCTTCATGATTGGATTTCCTCCTATATGGTATATTAGAGATAACAAATGATGTATTCCCCACGCTTACGCACGGGGATGGGCATTATTCCTTACAGAAATCTTCCACAGCGCCGCAAACGGGATCCATGTAGTCGTTTTCCATAAGTTCGATGATACCCTTGTCGCAGAGAGCCGCCAGCTTGGGGTCGATGGGCAGTCTGCCGAGGAAGGGGATCTCACATTCTTCAGCCACTGCTTCTGCCTTGGATTCGCCGAAAATATTGATGTGCTTTCCGCAGTCGGGGCATTCCACGTAGGACATATTTTCCACCAGACCGATTACCGGAATGTTCATCAGCGCCGCCATGTTGACCGCCTTCTTGACAATCATGGAAACCAGATCCTGGGGAGTGGTTACGATGATGATGCCGTCCAGCTTGATGGACTGGAATACGGTCAGCGGAACGTCGCCTGTTCCCGGAGGCATATCAATAAAGAGATATTCAAGATCTCCCCAGACCACATCGGTCCAGAACTGCTTTACGGTTCCGGCGATAACGGGTCCGCGCCATACTACCGGGCGGGTTTCTTCCTCCAGCAGCAGGTTTACGGAAATCATCTTGATACCGGTTTTGGTTTCCAGAGGAAGCAGTCCGTCACCGGTGGAGAGGATGTCTCCCTTGGCGCCGAATGCTTTCGGGATGGAAGGACCGGTGATGTCCGCATCCATAATACCAACGGCATGGTCCTTACGGCGCATTGCGGTTGCCAGCATGGAAGTCACGATGGACTTGCCTACGCCGCCTTTGCCGGATACAATGCCGATCACATGTTTGATATGGCTATCCTTGTGGGGGGCTTCAAAGGTGGGTTTTCTGGAAGAACAGTCCGCGCCACAGGTAGAACAGTCATGAGTACAATTTGTATTATCTGCCATTCTATGCAAAAATTCCTTTCTGATAGATATAAAAATTACATTCTACTTTATTATATACCAAACGCCCGAAAATTACAAGAGATAATTCGATTTTCCTTGCATTCTTTTGCGTCTTTCCTTTTCCCAAACGTGTAAATTTTTTGTAATGCAGGATTTCCATGTCATTTCCGTCATGTTTTTATCCCGACAAGGAAAAAAGAGGGGACCCACCGAGAAAAAAGCAGCAAAACACCAAACAAATTTTAAAAATCGGCAGGAGACGGTGCCTTCGACATTCCGCAACGATAGATTACAGCAATTTCTTTTCCGTGATCCAACGCAACGGGATATCGTGATACCGTCCCCTGCCATCTGTTCTGCAATTCTTCTCAAATGGGACATCCCCATCTTATTCTTACGTCTCTTTTTCCGCCGCTTCTTCCTCTGCCGGCACGGAAGTTTCATCCGGTTCTTCGGGAGAAATTTCTTCTTTTTCCTCTTTTTTCCACTTTCTGCGTGCCTTGATGATTTCCATCATGATAAACAGCACCACAGGAGGAATCAGTGCGAACAGGTAGGTATACCATGCCGCAGGATTTTTCAGAACCGACGCCCATGCACAGCATATTTCCGCCAGTACCAGCAATGCGTATGTAGTATGGAAATGCTTCTGCTTCAGCAGGCTGCCGTACTGTCCCACACTGCACGCCATGACCATCTGGGACAGAAACATCGACGCCAGGAAGGTACCCGTTACATCGCCGGCACCGGGCAAAAAGGACACACCGATCGTCACGCCGCCGCAGAGAATCCCCCACACCGC
This sequence comes from Clostridia bacterium, assembly GCA_017467815.1. Classification (GTDB taxonomy): domain Bacteria; phylum Bacillota; class Clostridia; order Oscillospirales; family CAG-272; genus UMGS1696. The sequence continues at coordinate 15,148 of JAFUKI010000006.1, read as the reverse complement.
ACCTGCCGCCAATGCTTTCCAGAACACTTTATTTCTGTCCGGCAGACCCAGCCGTTCTTCGGGGAAACCAAGCACATCCGCCGGGGCTTTGACGAAGGACATCGCCAGAACCGCCGCAAAATCAAACAGCAATCCCCACAGAAGCACCGCCTCCGGAGAAGGGATCACGCCGCCCGGCACAAGACCGAGAAGCAGTACCGTAAGCCGGGAGATCTGGGACATAGCCAGATATACCGCCGCATTCCACAGATTCGCCAGTGCCCGTTTGGCTTCCGATATGGATTCCACCGCTTCCGCAAAGCCGCCGTGACGGTTTCTGGGATAGATCACCACATCCGCCTTGGCTTTCAGTGGCTGGGGGACTGCATGGGACGCACTGCCTGCCGCGATCTTCACATCTCCCAGGGACAGAAGCCGGGCATCCAGCACATTCCGGCAGACCACCGCTGTTTTTCCGGATTTTTCGGTATTTCCCCCTTTCAGCACGGCTTTCAGGCGTTTGTACCGTATATCGGAACGATTCACGTTACTGCCGAGAGAAGGCGAATACACCGACGGCATTTCCACAATCGTCCGGCTGCCGGGTGCAAGGGAAAGTCCCTCTCCGCTGCCGAAAGACAGAATTTTCGTATGTTTATCAAACAGACCGATATCGTGTCCGTAGTACAGATCATGTTCCGTATCTTCCGACAGAACCGCTACGGCATACCCCGCTTCCGTGATCCGCCGTACCATTTCCACAGTCTCGGATGCCGGTGCTTCCGCGATGGCGGCAAATCCCATGAAGCACATACTGCTCTGGAGAACGGACAGTCGGTTCAGTGTGGTATACGGCGATCTTCTTCTGGCACAGGCAATGACGGATGCGCCCATATACGCCAGTTCCGCCGCCGATGTGAAGATCTTCCGCCGCACTTCCTCCGTCATGGGCAAATGCCGGAATCCGCCTTTTCCGTCCGCTTCGGCATATTCACTGCAGCAGTACATCACTTCCCGGATACCGCCGGACACCACTGCCCAGATATCTTCCTTATCCTGCACCAGCACCGTATCCAGTCCGCCGGATATACCGGTCTTCCCGGAAACATGGTCCAAGGAACGGAAGTCAAAATCAATCTGTTTTCCGGTAGTTCTCGTCCACTGATCCGCCGCCTGCTGGATCTGTCTGTATTTATCCGACATAGCCGTAATCGCAGCACCGGCAAGACTCTGGTGCATCTGCTGACCGGATACGGTGGACAAAAGCATCCGCAGCAGAATGGGCAGGGCGGGATCCTTGCCGTCCTGTTCCCATTTCCTGTTTTCCGCGCCGATATTGTAGGCGTACAGGGACATTTCCCCGGATTTGAACAGCTCCATGTCCGACAGCACCAGGGCATCCACATGGGCAAGTTTTTCCAGTACGGCAGAATCCGTGATGACCGCCGCTTTGGGATGGACACGGTTTTCCTTTTCTTCCTTCCGGTCCTTTTTGAACCCGGCGTCCCGTACCGCAACCGCTACCAGAATATAGGCAATCGTTGTCAGGTATTCACTCATGGACGCCACAGCCATTGCCATGGTCACAAGGAACACCTGGGTAAAACTCTGTTTCAAGAACAGTGCCAGCGCCGTGATCACCATAACGCAGGCCAGCATGAACAGACTGCTGTTTCTGCACCACCGGTTCAGCCGCTCCATCAGGGGCAGTGTATCCATGGAACCGATGCGGATACCGCCCTGTTTTCTTACGATCAGCGTTTCTTCCCCTACGGCGGTGACCACCATACGCCCCTGTCCCCACAGTACCGTGGAGCCGGCGTACAGAATATTGGATCTGTATTCCGCGGGGACTTCGCTTCCCTCGTCATCGGTATGGATTACCGTATCAAACTTATGGACGGTTTCCCGGTTTCCCGTAATACCCCGTTCCGATACGGCGATATCTTCTCCCGCAACCACACGTCCGTCTCCGGGCACCATATCGCCGCCTTCCAGGAAGACAATATCGCCAACCGTGACAGCTTCCGCCCGGATCAGCTGCAGTTTTCCGTCCCGGAGTACATTGCATACCGGCATGGATTCCTCCGCCGCCGTTTCCAGTACCCGCCTGGCTTTGACATACGCAGCAATACGCAGTACCGCCCCGATGACCAGCAGGAGGCAGATCTGCACAGCCGACATACTCTCCTCAAAGATCGCCGCGAACACCGCAGTAATCACCAGAAGAACCGTCGCCAGGTCACTCAGGCAGGCAAGGGCATACTCCTTCGCCGACGCCCGTCCCACATACCAGACCCGATTGGCACCGTGCCGGCGGCTTCTTTTCCGCACTTCTGCCCGGTCCAGACCTTTGTACATATCGGTTTTCAAAGAATGCAGTACAGCGGCAGAATCCTGCAGATGCCAGTCGTTTCTTTCCATATTCACCTCAGCCGTTTTATATAACCGTCACAACGAGTCCTTCTCCGTCCGCCGCGGTATCTTTGGCAGACACGGAAACAGCCCGTACATTTCCTTTTCGGTCAATGATCTCACCGGCGATTTTATCTTCGAGTTCCGTCTGGATAAACCGCCGCATATTTCTTGCGCCGTATTTTACGGAATAGGATTTACGCGCCACGTATTCCACCGCATCGTCTCCGAACACAATGGAAATACCCTTCTTTTCCAGTACCTTTTCCAAGTCCCCCAGCATAATCCGTGCGATCTTTTGGAAATCTTCCTGTTCCAGCTGACGGAACGTGATGATCTCGTCCACACGATTGATAAATTCCGGGCGCAGGAATTCCGACAGGGCTTTATTGGTCTTATCCTTATTCTGCACCTGTACATCCGTCATGAAACCGGGTGCGGCTGTTGCGTGGGTGGAGCCGGCGTTGGTGGTCATAACGATGACGGTATTGGAGAAATCCACCTGTCTGCCGTGGGAGTCGGTGATGATACCGTCGTCTAAGATCTGCAGAAGGATATTCATTACATCCGGGTGCGCCTTTTCGATCTCGTCAAAGAGGACCACGGAATAGGGTCTGCGGCGGATCTTCTCCGTCAGCTGTCCGGCTTCGTCGTAGCCCACGTACCCCGGTGCGGAACCGGTCAGGCGGGATACGGAATATTTTTCCATGAATTCGCTCATGTCGATCCGGATCAGGGCGTCCGGTGTGGAGAACAGATCCTCCGACAGCACCTTTACCAGTTCCGTTTTGCCCACGCCGGTAGGTCCTGCAAAAATGAAGGAAACCGGCTTTTTCTTATAGGAGACCCCGGCTCTGTTCCGGCGCACTGCTCTTGAAACAGCAGAGACCGCTTCATCCTGACCGATGATCCGCTTGGACAGGCGTGCTTCCAGTTCTGCCAGGCGGGTATATTCGCTTTCCGTAATGGTGGAAGCGGGAACGCCCGTCCAGATTTCGATAACGTCCGCCAGGTCGGCTTCGGTCATCCGGATGGCTTCGCATTCCGCATCCAGTTCCGCCAGACGTCCGGCGATCCGCAGTTCTTCCGCTTTCAGATCCGCCAGGTGACGGTAATGTTCTTCCATGGCTTTTTCATCCGCCGCGCTGTCCGTGCCCTTGGCTTCCAGTTCATTCCGTTCTGTTTCCACGGCGAGTTTGCGGTCTGCCAGCATATGTCTTTCAGCCAGTGCCGCGCTGTGGACAGAAATATGGGATGCCGCTTCGTCCAGCAGGTCGATTGCCTTATCGGGCAGGTAGCGGTCGGTGATGTATCTTTCGCTGAGGGATGCGGCGGATTCCAGAATCGCTTCGGGAATCTTGACGCCGTGGAAGGCTTCGTAGTAGCTCTTGATGCCCTTCAGGATCTCCACAGTATCCGCAATGGACGGTTCGTTTACCGTTACCGGCTGGAATCTTCTTTCCAGTGCGGAGTCTTTTTCGATATATTTCCGGTATTCGTTCAGGGTGGTGGCGCCGATGACCTGGATCTCCCCTCTGGACAGTGCCGGTTTCAGAATATTGGCGGCATTCATGCTTCCTTCCGCATCGCCCACGCCCACCAGATTATGGACTTCGTCGATCACGAGGATGACATTGCCCTTAGCCTTTACATCGTTCAGCAGACCCAGCACTCTGGATTCAAACTGACCTCTGAACTGGGTTCCTGCCACCAGTGCGGTAAGATCCACCAGATGGATGGACGTATTCTTCAGACGGTACGGTACATTTCCGTCCGCCACACGCAGAGCAAGGGCTTCGGCAATGGCGGTTTTGCCCACGCCGGGTTCACCGATGAGGCAGGGGTTATTCTTCTGCCGTCTGCACAGAATCTGTACCACTCTCGCCAGTTCTCTGTCCCGTCCGATTACTCTGTCCACTTCCCCGCGTCTCGCCTTCTCGGTAAGATCGGTGGTGTACTGGGTCAGGAATTTCAGTTCCTTCCTGCCATCCTTGCCGCCGTCCTTCTCTTCACCCTTCTTTTTCTTCGCAGGGTTGGCAGGATTCGGCTTGTTCTGGCTGCCCTCGTTCATCAGCTTGGCAAAATTCAGAAAAGGCGTTCTCGTCTGGGATTCATCCCCGTTTTCCACCTCCGCCATAGCCGTTTCCATAAATTCATCCATCTCGCCGTTCAGCTGCTCAATCGTCTCATCATCCAGTCCGGTCTGCGCAATAATATCGTCAATGGGCTTGATCCCCAGTTCCTTCGCACACTTCAGACACAGCCCTTCCTGCTTACTCTCGCCGTTCTCCAGCTTGGTCAAAAAAACCACCGCCACTCTCTTCCGGCATCTCGCACACATCATCATATGGTATTTTTCCTTTTTGGGTTTGATTTTGATTTTTTCTGCAGGGAGGGAAAAACTTTTTGCGAAAAAGTTTCTCCCTCCCTGCACCCTCCCTCTTCAAAAAACTTTGAAAAAATGGGGTAGGGGGGATTTTTTTGGGGGGTTATGCGAATTGGGGATACCGTTATTCCGGCAGAACCAACTGCAAACCTGTGTTTTTATTCTGCAAATGACAGTACGGAGGGTCCGCTGTCAGTGTTTTTCTGATTATAGCATATATTTTGTATCACAGACGTTGCGTTACTGTAACACTTCCGTGATTTTTGTTAAAATATTGTTTCCGGCAAAGAATTTGCAGATCACGGTGCTTTCCACAACATGGGCGCCGAACAGTTCACCGTCCAGGGAACCCAGAGCCGACATCAGAGCGGATGCGGCTGCGCTGAGGCTCCATACGATCAGCACACCTTCCAGAACGCCGAACACAAGACCGAAGAAACGGTTGGTGGCGGACAATACCGGCAGGCGGAACAGGGCGTCCAGAATCCATGTCACCAGGGACAGGACAAGCAGGGATGCCAGAAACAGTATGATAAAGGCAGCTGCTGTGGATATTGCCGTGGCGCAGGGGGATGCGATCTGGGCGGAAAAACTGTCGATCATGGATTCATCCGCCACGGTGATGCCGGCGATCTGGGCGGTGAATTCTTCCAGGCTGATATTGTATCTGTCCAGAATATTCACATAGGCTTCCGGGAGATCTGCCGCAATTTTGGACAGGTCATAGGTGGGGGTCTGGCTTTCCAGGTTCAGCGCCAGGGATTTCAGGGTTTCCGCGATACCGTCCGCGATACTTTTGATGATATAGTGATCCTTCAGCACATCCCGCAGCATCGGTGTATAGGCATACGCCACAAGCAGGGACACCGCCCCTTTCACCAGTCCCATAAAGGATTTTATAAATCCGTTGCGGATCCCTGAGATAATACAGATCGCCAGTACCGCAAGCAAAATTCCGTCAAGCAGCAGACTCATAGATAGCCTCCGTTTTTATTATTTACATTCAGCATTATTGGAATGCGTAGTACATACTGTCCTTGGTACAGACCACAACGCCCTGATCCGCGCATTCCACAGACAGGGTATCATCGTCCTCCAGCTCCACGCTCTCCACGATACCCTGGGTACCGAGTTTGATGACCGAGCCGGTGGTCAGGATGGCGCAGAGATACTCACCGTCTTCTTCCGCGGTGCAGATATCCGTCACCCTCTCTTTATAGCTCTGAGAGAACAGCACATTGCCGTCGAAGTCCAGCACCACGATCCGGTTTTCGCTGCCCAGCGCATTTTCCGCTCCCACAAGTGCCGCGATGCCGTTGTTCATGTGGGCGCTGACCAGTGTCATACCGGTGATCTTGTACACATTCTTTTCATTGCCGTCCTTATCGAAGAACAGCACTTCATTATCACACAGCACCGCAAAAGAGCCGTCCGGTGCAAAGGAAGCACGCAGGGGCATGGTGCCGGTATAGGTTTTGGTGATGACCGGTTCCGCCTTACCGTCCTCACACAGGGAAATCTCACAGGTAAAGTCCGTACCGGAAGGGATGGCGGAGCAGATCACCAGCCGTTTTCCGTCGTCCCGGATAGCGGCATCCAGTACATAATGGTCTTTATAGATGGACATGGTTTTGTTCAGAGCTGTATTGTAAAGCTCCACCACGTATCTGGTTTCATTGGATCGGGTCACCAGCAGAAACGCCCCGGTATCGCTGACATCGGCGCAGGTAATACGGAAATCCGCTTGTCTGTCGATGACTCTGGTCAAGGTATTGTACAGGGAATAATTCCGGCTGCCCAGGTCGTACGCCAGCACATATTTATCCGAGGAAACCAGCACCGGTTCCTCATAATTCAGATTTTCCTCCGTCAGCACGATCCCGGCAGAGTCATAGATACGCAGCACATCGCCGCCGCTGACCGCCATACCGTTTTTGAACGGCACAAAGGAAAGGCTTTCCTGTCTGGGATAGGTAATGGTGGTAAAGGAGCCGCTGCCGGTCTGGATGGACAAGTCAAAGTCCCTTGCCAGATAGGTCAGGTTATCGTAGGTGATATATTCTCCGTACACCGCCAGCACCAGCACAAGAAACAGCCCCAGCATAACAGCCAGCACGCCGCCGAGCATTCTGTACCGCAGTGCCACCCGTCCGTAATACCGGTTGACCTGGGGCTTGATCTTCCCCGCCACACGTACGACTTGTCCGCCGGTGTCCGGTGCAGGTTCTGTCTGCCGCATCTTTTTCCGTTCCATCCGGATCCGCCTCCTTTTCCTTCTTTATTTTTCCGATACCGTCATTGTATCAGTCACACTGCCATTCTATTCCCCATTCGGACGGATATGTAACCTTTTCCAGAAACAATCCTTCCGCAGGGGCAGTTTTTCCGGCTCCGGCTCTGTTCCGTCCGGCTAAAATGTCCGCCACATCCGCCGGCTCTCTGTCCCCGTATGCCACTTCGGTCAGCGTGCCGGTGATGATGCGCACCATATTATACAAAAACCCATCCGCCGCAATATGCAGCTCAATGATCCCGTCCGCGCCCCGGCAGATATACAGCTCGTACACCGTCCGTGTGGCATCGGTGATCTTGGATCCGGCTGCCATGAATGCGGAGAAATCGTGTTTGCCCACAAGGTATTTCGCCCCTTCGTTCATACGGTCGATCATCGCGGGAGAAAGGGGCTTTTTTAACTGCCACACCAGTCCTGCCTGAAAAGGATCCCTGGCTCTGGCATCGCGCATACGGTATACGTATTCCTTGGAAACAACGCCGTACCGGGGATGGAAATCCGCAGGCACAAAGCAGGCGCCGTTTACCGCAATGTCATCCGGCAGATACTTTGCCAATGCTCTGTGTACTTTCCCCGGAGGAACGGTCAGCCGGTGGTCTTCCCCGTTTCCAACAGGCGCCACTACCGCACAGAATCCTCTTGCGTGTACGCCGGCATCGGTCCGGGAACAGCCGGTCACACTGCAAGGGAAGCCGAATGCTTTTCCCGCCGCAGCGGTCAGCACTTCCTGTACGGAACGTCCGTTGTTCTGGGACTGAAATCCGCAGTACGCCGCACCGTTATAGGCGATCCGCAGAAGCAGGTTCATACTGTTCACCCATGCGCTGTCCCGTCAGTGATCACGCATTTCCTTTCTTTCGGTATTCCATCACAAAGTCAGAGAGTATCCCGGCAGGTACAGGTTCAGAAGCACCACAGCGGCACCCAGCAGAACCACCGCACCGATTGCCAGAAGATCGCTCCCCTTATATTTCAGCACATTCATCCGCGTACGGCCTTCACCGCCGGTATAACAGCGGCATTCCATCGCAGTCGCCAGCTCATCGGCACGGCGGAAAGCGGACACGAACAGGGGCACCAGAATGGGAATCAGCGCCTTTGCCCGGCGTACAATGCTTCCCTGGGAAAAATCCGCCCCTCGCGCCTTCTGAGCGTTCATGATCTTTTCCGTTTCCTCGATCAGTGTGGGAATGAACCGCAGGGCGATGGTCATCATCATGGAAAATTCATGTACCGGCACGTGCAGTTTCTTCAAGGGAGAAAGCAGCTGTTCCAGACCGTCCGTCAGCGAAATGGGAGTGGTGGTATAGGTCAGAAACATACTGGTGCAGATCAGCAGCAGCATGATCCGCAGTACCAGCAGCAGGGCGTTGATGATGCCCTCCAGATACACCTTGACAAACCCCAGCTGAAACAGCAGAGTATCCCCGGTCATCCAGAAAATATTGATGATCGCCGTGAACACGATAATAAAGGTCAGCGGCTTCATGCTGTTCAGTACGATCCTCACGGGGATCCCGGAAACCAGCACCAGCCCGATGGAGAAAAGCAGCAGCAGACCGAATGCCGTTGCACTTTTCGCCATAAAAATCACTACGATATACAAAACTGCCAGCAGTATCTTGGCACGCGGATCCAGTCTGTGGAGAATGGAATCCCCTTCGCAATACTGCCCGAATGCAATATCCGTTTTCATATATTAATTTTATCCTCAGTTCTTATTGTCTTTCCGAATTCCGCCAGCTTATCCGCCGCCCAGTCCACGGTATACACATCCTTGCCGATGTCCACGCCATGCTTCGCCAGCGCAAAAGCCACACCGGTCACCTGGGGTACGTCCAGTCCCACGGCAAGCATTTCTTCCGCACGGGAAAATACCGCCGCGCAGGTGTCATACATGAGAATCTTTCCGGCGGACATAACCGCCAGATCGTCGCAGTACAGCGCCATATCCTCCATACTGTGGCTGACGATGATGACATTCGTTCCGCTTTCTCTGGCGTACCGTTTGACGCCGCCCAGAATTTCCCGTCTGCCGCCCGGATCCAGACCTGCCGCCGGTTCGTCCAGAATCAGGATCTGGGGTTTCATGGCGATAACACCTGCCAGAGCCACCCGTCGCTTCTGTCCGCCCGACAATTCAAAGGGGGACTTGGGCAGAAGGGCGGGATCCAGTCCGGAAAATGCCGCCGCGTCCAGTATCCGTTTATGCAGTTCCTCGCCGGACAGTCCCATATTCTTCGGACCGTAGGCAATATCCTCCTCCACCGTTTCCGCAAACAGCTGGTGTTCCGGATACTGCATCACCAGTCCTGCCTTGAAGCGGATCTCTCTGATTTTCTTGGGTTCGTCCCAGATGTTTCTGCCGTCGATGCACACTTCCCCGGATGTAGGCTTCAGAAGACCGTTGATCAGCTGCATCATGGTACTTTTGCCGCTGCCGGTATGACCGATCAGTCCGGTGATCCGTGTACCGGGAATCTGCAGAGAAATATTGTCCAGCGCTTTTGCTTCGTACGGTGTACCTTTGTTGTAGATGTAGGTTACGTTTTTCAGTTCTACGCCTGCCACAGTCAATCCCTGCCTTCCTGATTCAATACAGCCTGTGCGATGATCCGCGCACATTCATCCGTGTCAAACACATCCAGCGGTACATTGTAACCCATCTGCCGGCACCGGTACAGCAGCTCCGTCGTCTGCGGTACATCCAGTCCGGCTTCCCACATGGATTCCGGTTCTCCGAAAACCTGGTTGGGGGACCCGTCCTTCAGTATTTCGCCCCGGTTCATGACGATGATCCTGTCTGCCAAGGCGGCTTCGTTCATATAGTGGGTGATCATCAGCACCGTGATCCCGTCCTCCCGGTTCAGGCGGATGATGGTATCCATGACTTCCTTGCGTCCGAGAGGATCCAGCATCGCCGTGCTTTCGTCGAATATGATCACCTTACGCTTCATGGCAATGGTACCGGCGACGGCGATACGCTGTTTCTGACCGCCTGAGAGCTTATGGGGCTGGTGTCTGGCATACCTGGTCATGCCCACGATCTCCAGCGCTTCGTCCACTCTCCGGCGGATCTCGTCAGAAGGGATCCCCAGATTCTCACAGCCGAATGCCACATCTTCTTCCACAACGGTCGCCACGATCTGGTTGTCCGGGTTCTGGAATACCATTCCGATCTCCCGTCTGGCTTTCATAATGTCCGCATCCGTTATGTCTTCCGCCGTCATTTCCTTACCGTGTAAAAACAGCTTCCCGGAATCCGGCTGACAGATCATGCAAAGCACTTTGGCAAGGGTACTTTTTCCGCTGCCGTTGTGTCCCAGAATCGCCGTAAACGACCCTTCCTCGATGGAAAACGATACATCCTTCAGCGCAGGAACAGCAGGCGTCCCTTCATCTTCCGGATAACTGTAACATAAATTCTCCACCCGAATAACTTCACTCATGTTTTTTGCCTTTCTTTGGTTTTTTCGTTTTTTCGCAGGGAAACCTTTTTTGAAAAAAAGTTTTCCCCGCACCCCATTCAAAAAACTTCAAAAAGAAGGGGATGGGCTATGGATTCGGCGCAGCTTTATGGATTTTCTTTCGTGCGCCATGATTTTTCAACTTCAATATTTGTTTGGTGTCTGCGGGTTCAGTCTTTGCAGGACCATCTTACGCTGGCACCGCAGGGCAGAACCAGACCGCTTTCCGTTACGGGCAGTCCGAGTTCGCCGGCTTCGGCATGACCGGATATGTGCTTCGGCAGAGAACGCAGAAGCAGGTATTCCATCGTAGAAGGAGACAGACCTGTGGTGTAGGAGTTTACTAAGAAGAACAACGGCTTGTCCGAAAGTACCTTGGTGGTCAGGGCGATCAGTTCGTCGGCACAGTCTTCCAGTTTCCATACCTCCCCGCCCGGTCCTCTGCCGTAGGATGGCGGATCCATGATGATCCCGTCGTATCGGCTGCCCCGGCGGATCTCCCGTTCCACGAACTTCCGGCAGTCATCCACAATATACCGGCAGAACGCATCCTCACGGCCGGACAGCTTCATATTTTCCTTCGCCGCCTGCACCATGCCCTTGGAAGCATCCACATGGCATACCGCAGCGCCTGCTACCGATGCGGCAACCGTAGCACCGCCGGTATAGGCAAACAGATTGAGTACCTTGATCTCCCGACCGCCGGCAACCGCCTTACGGATCAGGGAAGATGTCCAATCCCAGTTGGCAGCCTGTTCCGGGAAAAGTCCCGTATGCTTGAACCCCATAGGACGCAGTTTGAAGGTGTAATCCCCATAGGATACACACCATTCCTCGGGCATTTTGTTTACAACCCAGGAACCGCCGCCGCCTGCGCGACGGTAGACCCCGTGGGCATTCCGCCAAAGGGGATTCTTTCTCTCCCCTTTCCAGATGATCTGAGGATCGGGTCTGATGAGAATATATTTTCCCCATCTCTCCAGACGTTCACCGCCTTCGGCATCAATCAGTTCATAGTCCGTCCAACGATCACTTTTCCACATATATTTTCTCCATTGATTCTATACTTATTATCCTTCACAAAGCCGGAACTATCCGTCAATCTTCCCGCGCATGGTGGTCGGCTTGTTGTACAGCGCCGCCAATGCGGATGTACCCGAATGGGCATGACAGATGGCAGCGGCAAGGGCATCGGCTGTGTCGTCCGGTTTGGGTGGTTTTGTCAGGTGCAGGAAGGTCGTTACCATGGCGATCACCTGATTCTTTTCGGCTCTGCCGTAGCCTACTACTGCCTGCTTGATCTGCAGGGGGGTATATTCGTAAATCGGTACTTTGGCGAGGGTGGCGGCAAGAAGAATCACCCCACGGGACTCGGCTACAATAATACCGGTCTTCTGGTTGGTGTTGAAGAACAGCTCTTCCACGGACATGGCATCCGGGGCGTATTTCCCGATGATCGCGCACATTTCCCGGTATACCGCGGCAATCCGGTCTTCCGTTTTCATATCCGGCGTTGTGGTGATGGCGCCGAAGTCCACAGGCTTCAGATTCCGCCCGTCAAAGTCCACAACTCCCCAGCCCACGATCGCTATGCCGGGGTCGATTCCCAGTATCCGCATTCCTTCCCTCCTGCACCGCAGTATCACTTGCATTCTTGAATAGTATATTATATCATATTTAAGTAGGAAAGTCAAAAAATAAAGCGTGAATTTTTAGGCGCAGACGGCTTTTTTACAATATTTTTTCGCAGTACGGTACCGGAAACACAAAAAAGGGGATGCCCCACGGAAAAACGCATCCCCAAAACCGCAAAAACAGGCGAGAGTGCCGCCCCGGGAAATCCCCATTCCCCAAGACCGCACTCTCCGGTTTATTATTCTTGCTTACTTACTCAGCCGTTTTGTCCGGCAGTTCCAGACGGTTCTGGTTTCCGGCACCGGCGTATTTCCGGATCTGCCGTTCTGCGTACCGGATCGCACTGTTGCTTTCACGGTCCGATGTATCCAGCAGGAATTCCACATCGGAGCACTTGTTTTCCGCATCGTAATAGAACAGCGCCGGATCGGTGTCAAACTTGGAATAATCCGTTACACCGTCGGGTGAGCATTGGTTGTTTTCAATCGCCTGTTCACGGTCTTCCGCAAGCACAACGCCCCATGTTGCCACATCACCCAACCACTCATACGTATCTTTATATGCCTTGAGGGTTACCCCATTCAAATCGAGATACCACTGACCGGACCCGCCCGTAAACCAGCTGTATTCACTGAAATAATTGGTGGTTCCGTACAGTTCTATATGCGAGTTACAGTTACTATAAAAATTGTTGTAGCCGTGTACATTGGAATTCGTAACGCGCGGCAGTCTGTAGCTGCAGCTGTCAAAGTAATTGTGATGCAGTGTGATGTCCTGACAGGCTGCCCATTCTTCCGAACCGATCAGCATGGTCTTGTCACAGCCTTTGAACATATTGTAAGATGCGGTCATGTTGTGTACAAAAGACATATCCAGTGCGCCGTCACCTCTCTGCTGGGACTGGCTGGTCTTCAGATGCCATGCCGTATAGCCGGCGTTGAAGGTGTTGTTGTGAATCCAGCAGTTGCCGTAAAGGGTGGTATCCCGGTTATCATCCACTGCATAGAAGCCGAGTGCATCCGCGGGATACTGACTGAATATCATATTTCTCACTTCAATGGAATTCGGGTAGACAAACCTGATGCCGAACTGGTAGAATTCCGCTTCGGTACCCACACCTTCGATGGTGAGATCGGTTACATAGGAAGCATCGAGATAGTTGAGTCCGTCATCATCCGCATATACTTCCTTGCCGACATATTCCGCTCCGAAACGATCGCTGCTTCCCAAAACCTTGGTCTCCCTGGCATAACCGCCCACACGACGTTCCGTCAGACCTTCCGTGGTTGTGGTGTAACTGTATGTCTTGCCTTCCTTGGCGTCACACAGAAATACCGGCAGACCGGCAAGGTTTTCTCCGGCTTCGGTGGAAAAAGGATTGCTCCAGAACTCTTCTTCATCGAAGTTGGAATTATCCGCATAACGGGGAACAAACTCTCTGGGCATCCACTGGTTGGTGGTAACTTTATCGGTGACACGGATGATCAGCGGTACTTCCATGTACTGCTTCGCCTGCAGAATTTCCACAAACCCGGTGTAGGTTTTGCCGTCGATTTCCAGAGTCAGGGTGTTCTTGTTGGCGTTGTTCAGGTAAAGGATAACGGCATTCTCTTTCACAGAACCGTCTTTGTTATAGCCGCCGATACCCTCTTCTCTGTTGAAGTAGGCATAACCGCTTCTGTCCTGTCTTTCCACGTTGATATCCAGCAGTGTCGTACGGGCATAGCTGTCCCCTTCGCCCTGCTCGATCTTCACGCAGTAGTTCCCTTCCGGCAGACCGAGGATATAACAGCCGATGTAGTCTCCTTCGTCCAGATACAGTTCCTTATCCAGTTCCGTGAATCTTGCTTTGTCCATGGCACGGTAGGATACTTTGAAATCCATCTTTTCGGGATCTGCTTTCATGGCTTCGGTCTTTGTCAGCTGAATATAGATCTGTTCGTTCAGACCCAGCTGTTTTTTGATCGAAATGCTCTCTGCATTTACGTCTTCTTCAATCACCGGCACTTCCGGCTCTGTTTCCGCTTCGGTTTCCGGTTCGGTTGCGGCTTCCGTTGCGGCTTCGGTCTGTACGGCTGCATCGGTATCCGTTTCATCCGCCGGTGTATTCTCACAGCCGCAGAGCAGCAAAACACCCGCCAGCAGGCTGATGAGCAGTTTTACGGTTGCTTTTTTCATGGGATACTTCCTCCTTGATTATAATACGGTTGTATTTTTCTGCGAATCAGACAAACAAATTTTTCACCTGTTTATACTGAACTATTTTAATTATATCATAGTACAGTAAAAATGCAATACAAGAAAATTGCACAAAAATAGGACATTTTTGATCTACTCCCCCCAGACAGCCGTTTCCGTCAAAAAACTGCCGCACCCATGTGATTTCCACAAAAATGCGGCAGCCCGTTTATTCAGTTTTTGCCTATGTCCGTTTTCACGGCGGCAGAATTATTTTTTGTTCTTTTTCTTCAGAATGATAGCAGCAACCACCGCTGCAATCACAACAACTGCAGCGATACCTACAATAACCGGTGTTTTGTCGGTTTCTTTTGCAGGTTCTTCTTCGGTTACTGCATCTGTTGCGGGTTCCGTTGCAGCTTCGGTGACGGCTTCCGTTGCAGCTTCAGTTACGGCTTCAGTCGCAGCTTCGGTCGCGGCTTCCGTTGCAGCTTCAGTCGCAGCTTCGGTCGCAGTTTCCGTTACGGCTTCCGTGGCAGCTTCGGTCGCAGCTTCGGTCGCGGCTTCCGTTGCAGCTTCAGTCGCAGCTTCGGTCGCAGTTTCCGTTACGGCTTCCGTTACGGCTTCTGTCGCAGCTTCGGTCGCGGTTTCCGTTACGGCTTCCGTGGCAGCTTCAGTTACGGCTTCAGTCGCAGCTTCGGTCGCAGTTTCCGTTACGGCTTCCGTTACGGCTTCTGTCGCAGCTTCGGTCGCGGTTTCCGTTGCGGCTTCCGTGGCAGCTTCGGTTACAGCTTC
>JAFUKI010000055.1 GCA_017467815.1 Clostridia bacterium | reverse complement strand
TTTTGTGTAGTATTTCATTAGGTAGTCCTTTACAAAATCGCATCAATTCGAATGTTTACAAGCTCCTCGCAGAGCCGTTTGCCATCAATCGTTGCATTCCGATACAGTTCTTTTCCGGAAACAAACATCTGCTTTTCCTTCGTTTCCTCGCACCATAAGTACCACTCTGTGTCACTGTACCGGCTGATGAAATAATGCTTATCCCGGCAGTGCAGCTCGATCTCACGCCCTGTAGCGATGGATTCGATCAGCTCCGCTTCGTTGTACCGTCTGTACCATTCATTCCAGAATGCGGTATATCCGTTCCGTTCGAACTCATCGTCACGGATCACCTTGGGAGAACACTGCTCGTAGTACCGTTCCACCTTGTCAGCAAATCGGCAGACTTTGTAGAGATAATCCAAGTACGGAACAGCAGCTTCCGTTCCGTCAGGGGCTGTCAGAAGCACTGTTCTGCCATCATGCCGTATCGTCCAGTCAAGTCCTGTATCACAGCCGAGAATGGTCACTTCGGTGAGATCGCCATTTGCTATATAGAAATGCCCGCAGCACGGCACCATCTGGATATCATTCTCCGACGGAATGTGATCCTCCGTCAGCGATTTCAAAAGATACAGCCCTGTTGCGGAAACTGTTCCGTCTGCTTCAAAGGTTTTGCCGCCGATCGTTACAGTAACGTGTCCGTGGAGACATTTGTCCTCGGGATCGTCTGCCGCGCCGGTGATCCACTCGAAATCATCTGCGGTAATGTTGAAATTTCGCATCATTTGCTCCTCATTTCCTGATCGGCAGAAGCATCCGCGTCTGCTTTTTGTATTCCTCAAAGCCTTCTTTTCCGGACTGCCTGCCATCTGCAAGCGGAATACTGACCGCAAAGAACAGAATCGTGTTGGCTGCAGCGCCCGCAGCAAGATACCACGCCTCGGGGACAGCACAGACCACCGACAATGCAATGCCCCACCACATGAGGATCTCGCCAAGATAATTCGGGTGACGGGAATATTTCCATAAACCGCTGCGGATGAAGGTTCCGGTACGGTTTCTGCGGAATGTGTGCATCTGCATATCTGCCGTCCCCTGCAATATCACCGCTAAGAACGAGAGGCATAGAAAAATCACGCTTCCTGTGTTCCCATGAACATTGTTCCGTATCGCATAGACCGCGGGCAGGATACAGCCGTAAACCACAAGCGTAGGTACCATGTGAATGCCGATAAAATTGATCAGCGGATAAAACACGCCGGTCTTTTCCTTCAGCATGGTGTAGCGCCAATCCTGATGGGTGAGGTTTCCGAAGGTATATGCCCAGTTGGCTGTGAGACGGATGCCCCAGAAGAAAACAGCGATGAGCAGAAGAATACCGAATCCGGTCAGTTCCTGCCCCACTGCAAAGGCGGCGAGAATGACCGGCGGCTGAACACTCCAGTACGGATCATACACCGATGCGTTGCCAAAGAACACGCTGAATATAAAAGTGGACACTGTTGCGGCAATATCCGCAATCAAAAGCGAAATCCACCATGACAGTTTCAGCATCCGGTATGTCAGAATACCGACTGCAGAGGCCATTATGTATACAAGTGTGATGACGATATAGCTCGCCGTGCGGTTTTGTTTCCATTTTTCCATAACAATCTTAGTAGCTCCTCCGTACAGTTTCTCTGGCGATAAGCAGTTTTTTCTGATAATCTTCGTATGTATCTGCGTCTAAGGCTTTCTCCAGCTGACATTCAATGTTCCACATGACATACTGCTCGGCTATATCTTCGAAGCATTCATTTCTGCGGCTGTTTTTAACGAGCCAGTCCGCAAGAACCATCGCCTCTGCGGGAGACAGGGTCAGTTGTATATTTTTTGATGGCGGTACTGTCGGATCAGCCGCCTGTGATGTGCGAACGTCGCCGTCCGTATAATCGTCCGCCCATGCAATGCCGAAGGTTACGGATTCCACCGGCTTCAGCAGAATGTATTCCATCCCATCCGGGTATCGTTCTGTGTCAAAAGCGGGATTTTCATCCTCTGCACCAATGGTGAGGATCGTGTTTCCATTTATAAATTCCGCGTCCTGGTACCGTTCGCCCGATGAACCCGTATTTTCAATGGGCGGGCAGTTCCATATCAAGACACAGCGGATTTTTTGATACGCCCATGCCGGAACCGTGATGCGGTAACTGCCGGTCAGCGGATGCAGTTTGACAGATTTCACCGGGCATTCGTATGGGACAGCTTCATAGGCGATCTCATGCCCGTCAGCAAAAAGCCTGATCTGTCCGAATGGGGTATTCAGCATATTGCACGCCTCCTTTTACTCCAAATCAATTACCACAAGTTCCGGTCGGTTGAATATTCTCGGAACCCATGTGGTTTCTCTCGCCAGTCCGCGGCTGACGATCATCGTCATAT
Organism: Clostridia bacterium; assembly: GCA_017467815.1. Classification (GTDB taxonomy): domain Bacteria; phylum Bacillota; class Clostridia; order Oscillospirales; family CAG-272; genus UMGS1696. The sequence continues at coordinate 3,174 of JAFUKI010000055.1, read as the reverse complement.
TCTCCGCATCATACCGCCCGCCTGCATACTTCGGGAAAATCCCCTGATGCGGGGCATACAGACCGTTCAGGATTCCCGGAATCCGCCACTGCCCGCCGTGGGCATGACCGCAGAGCACCAGATCAAAGTCATACTCTGCGTACAGATCAAAAAATTCCGGGCGGTGAGAGAGCAGGATGGTATAATTGTCATTTGGGACGGCCTCATGAACAGCATTCAAACGCCCCGTATAATCCTGCATCTGATTTCCGTATTCATCCAGATATTCTTTCGGTTTGGTTTCATCATACGGCTCAACCAAATAAATATGCGGATCGTCTACGCCGCACAGATTGATTGTCTCTCCATTAACCGTAAGTGTCATCGTTTCACCTGAAAGGACAGGGATATCATACTTTTCCAGTATGGACATTTTGACAGAGAAATTGTAGCTTCCACTCCAGCATTCATGATTGCCGGTGACGTAATAACATGGATATTTGTCTGCGATCCCCGCCAGAAACAGCTCCGTATTGGTATCTTCGAGCACATCATCGAAAATATCCCCCACAAGAAATACCACATCGGGATTCTGCGCCGCCACGGCTTCGATCAGTTCCGACTGACCTTCACCGTATTTGCAGGAGTGCAAGTCGGTTACAAGAGCAATACGGATCGAATTGGTGATCTCCTCCGCTTCGATTGTGTACCGGCGGATCAACAGTCGGCTGTCAAAAGCGAGGATTGCCAGTACAACGAGCGCAAGGATGATGGCAAGCGTAACAATACGCTTGCGGGTAAAGATAGATTTCTTACTGTTCATTTTCAATGTATATTGTCTCTGCCTGCAGTTCTGTCCCCGAAACCTCACGATAGAACGCCGCATTTGCCGCTTCCATGTATGCTCCGACAAACAGCTCTCCCACGATCGTCACAAGATTCAGATTGAAACGTGCGTGTCCCAGTTTTCCTGCACCGCCGATGATCAGAGCAATGATAAATCCAACCACGGCGATTATGCCGATCACAGTTACGATCGTCTGAAGCATAACAAAGGTTTCTTCACTCAGATGATATCTAAGATTGATCCCTTCGTTTTCATCATTCTTGGAGCCGCCTCCACCGCCGCCGGATGCAATCTGCGCACCGATCAGAGATGCAACGAATGCGGTCAGTGCAGCAATAAGCCTTTTACCGCGAAGTGCTTCACGGGCAATTCCGCGAAAATCAGCTGCGTATTTCATCGTGTTGTCATCCTGACTGATTATAAGTAACCATCTTCCGATTTCAAAAAAACTCCCAATATCCGTAGATAACGCCCATAATGCCGACCGCAAAAAATATGTATGTAACCGCTTTGCGAACGACCAGGGCAAAATATGAGGGAGTGGTGTCCCAGTTATAAAACATTCTGTATCGTAACGTATCAATAAACCACATGAACTTCGGTACGATCAGCATCGGCAATGCCACAATCAAGCAAATCAATGAAATCAAGGCATTCATGCCGACATTATCAAGTTTTCTCTTGAGTGCGGATGGATAGCTGTAATCCACCTCACTGTCAGAAAGTATAGTTATGAATCCAGAGCCGCGATCGACAATAACTCCATCCGGAATATCCGCATCGATTCTGTCGTTTTCTCTGCCGACAAGAACAAGCAGTATAATAACGGCAATGATACCGACCGCGGACAGTACGCCCATGATCTTATCACGAAGCGGAACATAAAAATCCTCTTTTCGCTCACCCATTCCTTCAAGCGTATCATCAAGTCTTTCGTTTATTTCAGCGGCTTCCGCTTCATCGAGAGCTTTTCCAAGTACTGCTTCGCAATCGATACAAGTGCTGTTGTCATCATTCTGGAGAGCACCGCATTTTTTGCATTTCTTCATTTGAACCTCCTTTGAAGGTGTGGTTGTGGGTAACGAAAATACAGCAATGAAAAATCAATGATTCATTTTCCATTTCGCATCATATTCGTAGCAGTTGAATGGGAAGAAATAAACTCGCATATTCTGATCATCTTCGTGAAAAGGTGTACCGTCAAATTCCTGTGTCCGATTCCAGTTGATCACCTGATATAAGACACTTTCATACTGCTGTGAGCCGCCATCATTATAGCTTCCCATTGGCTGCGGTACAAATAATACCGCAAGACAGATCACCACGGTAAGGCAGATTCCGGTTGTACGGACTATGTCTGCCTTTTGTGATTCGTTCACACGAGTAAACCGTTTGATTACGAGCTGGCTTAGGATTCCGATCACGAAGGAGAACAGAGTGATTGTACCAAAAGCCAAACCCATTTTTTCCATTGACGAACTGAGAGATAAGTAACTCCAGGGATAGCTGACATCATTTCCATCCAGAAAAAGTCGAACCGCAACTACGGCCAGTGTGAGCACTGCAAAGGCTATTGTCATACTCATACTAAAGCGGTACATGACCGGATCCCGCTCCTTGCTTCCATTCAAGGTGCTGCGGATATAGCCAAGTATGACAATAACGGCAAGTATTGCCGGGGCTGTAATGATTGCAAGCAATCCCCATGCCCAAAATTCGAAAATACCATCCGTTGTAAAACAGGACAGTATGAAGATTACCCAAGCTACTGCAATCGCGATCATCGTCCACAGCAACACCTTTGATGCTTTCTGCTTCATTTCATGAACCTCTTGTCATTCTGCGGAGTCATCCTCCACGATTTCCATAATATCTTCGATGCGGCAGCCGAGCGCCACGCAGATCTTGAGTATCGAGTCTGTGGTTATGCTTTCACCATGCGCCATCCGTACAAGAACCATATGACTGACATCAGCAAGCTGACACAGTTCTTTCTTTTTCATTTTCTTGTCGATGAGTAATTTCCAAAGTCGATTATAGCTGATTGTCATTGTGATCACCTCAAGCATGTTTCTTTCTTACAGTATAGCATATATCTGTGAACAGTGTAAGAATTCAGCCCAATTTTAATCAAAAATTAAGCTTTTCGTGCTTTTTGTCCCGAAAAGAAGCTCTGTCCCCCCCCCCTCGAGGACAGGTTCTTTTTGTCATGCCAAGGAAATACACAAAAATAGAAATACTCACTGATAAAGTCCTTTGCTTTTCACAATTACAAAAGCGGGAATCACTCACTCCCGCTTCTTTTACTTTATTCTATTTTTCATTGGCTTCAGTTGCCCGCAGTTCTC
>JAFUKI010000054.1 GCA_017467815.1 Clostridia bacterium | reverse complement strand
ATACAAGATGGGAAATTGGTTGGGGCGGTGACTCACGTTCTTATAAACGATCCCTGTCGCGGATACGGAATTTTTATTGAGAATATGCTTGAGGCTGCCGAAAAGAGCATGAATTAACCGAAAACGCCGAAGCACTCACCCGGGATGTTATCCCTGAAGTGAGTGCTTCATTTATTTGGTGTGCCGGTACTTACCAGTATTGCAGGAGATGGGAAGCGACATGATGATTTATTGAGTTGGAGATGAATGATCATAATGATAGAAATCTTGACAAAAAGAAAGAGCATGGTATAATAAAACAGAGCATATGAAAAATTTTGGAGTTTACGTCATGAGAAGAAAGCAAATTGAGAAAGCAATTGCGCGCATCCGTTTGATGGAAAAGCGCTTTGATTGGTTGCTAAGCGCATGGAAAGCGGCAGACCTTTCACCGTATTTCTACAAGGAGCTGCGTATCTTAACCCGATATTATACGTGCGGACAATGGCTGCAGGATTATACCCTTGATGAGGCAGGACTTCTGCCGAAGGACCTGAAGCGCGGTGTTCTCTCCCAAGATGCGATATACGATTTTCTCTCGGTATTTACACAAGGTGAACACACGGTCGATTGATTCTCAAGGTTCTTGCAGGTATTTTTCAGTTTTATAAGCAAAAGCAATTCAATGATCTTCAGCTTTTTTATTCCTATCCAACTTAAATCTTGATATTCCGATAAATATATGGTATAATACATAGTAGCTTGTTGAAACTTCAACAAGTTCGCGGTGTATGGGAAATTTATTGTCTTTCCTTCTACTGCCGGTATACTTCCCTTTTGCGTCTACAATACACAATCTTTTATTGTATCGGAGGAATTTGCAGAATGAAAACCAGAAAATCGGTCAGGATCATCAGCGCTTTGCTGGGTTTCGTATTGTACTTCATGTTTATCGTGTCCATCATTGACACAGGTGAGCTCAGGCAGGAGACGAATTTCAATCAGGAATATATGATCATGCATATCGAACAGCTTTCCGCGAATGGACCGCGGTCACTTGTGAATAAGGATGCCAATGCCAAGGCTATTGAGTACATTGTTTCCCAGGTGGAAAGCTGTGGAATTGTGAATGCCGATACAACCGATTCGCCTGCTTACATGATTCAGGATTATGTGGCAACCGATGAAACCGGCAGATATCAGAATTTCTATCTGCAGAATGTTATTGTACATATCCCCGCCAACGGTCAGAATAAAACCGGTGAGGCTGTTATGTTCATGGGGCATTTTGACTCTGTTCCCATGGGTCAGGGGGCGTCCGATGATGGTGTCGCTTGTGCTGCCATGTTAGAGGCGATTCGTTATTATACCGAAAAAATGGCAGACGGTTACACAATGAACAATGATCTTGTATTCTGTTTTGTTAACGGTGAGGAATACAATCTCTTCGGTTCTCGGGCGTTTATGAATGAATTTACCGGGTTTGACAATATTGTCGACCGGATACGTTTCGGTACCAATCTGGAATCCCGCGGTACGGACGGTACGCTGATCATGTTTGAAACGGCGGCGAACAATTACAATACGGTTAAGCTGTTCTCCGAGATCAATAAGAACATTTTCACCTGTTCCATTGCCACCATGGTGTACGATGCCATGCCCAACGGTACCGACTTCAGCAATTTCAAAGACGCTTATCAGGGTCTGAACATGGCGAATATCGGCGGCGGTGAGAATTATCACACCCAGAACGATGCGCCCGAAAATGTTGGTGCAGTCTATCTTTCCCAGCAGGGGCAGATCGTGGATGCCATTATTGACAAACTGGCGAATTACGATCTGGATTTGCTCTATGATGCTGATGAATCCGCTGTTTTCTTCTCTTATCTGAATTTGGCAACGGTTGTTTACAATCATACGGCGGTTATTGCCCTCGGCGTCATTGCTATTGTACTTCTGCTTGCCAATATTGTCCTTTCTGTTATTTATCGCAAGCAGAACAATGTTGGTAAAACCGCTAAAGGAATACTTACCGTTGCTGCTGGCTTTATCCTCAGTGCGGCTGCAGCATATGCTTGTTACTACCTGTTCCAGCTGATCGCTGCTCTTGCCGGGGTGATTGACATCCACATGATCGGCACGATTACGTATTCCAATACGGCTATCGTCGTCGGTATCGCACTGGTTTCTCTGGCAGTTTCCGTACTGACAATACATTTCGGGTGCAGATGGCTGAAGGTGGAACGCCGAGATCTTACACGTGCTTTTGCCTATATTCATGCGTTCCTCGGTATTGTACTCTCCTTTGTGCTGGCAGATGCAAGTTATCTGTTTATTTTCAGCGGTATCATGCTGCTGGTCAACGAGCTGCTGGTAACTGTTTTGAAGAAGTGTGATTTTGCATCGTATCACGGTGAACTTCTGGCTGTTGCTCTCTACTTCCCCATTGTAATTCCCGTGATTTTCCTGGCTACTTCTGCCCTTGGGATGACTATGGCGTATGTATACGGTCTGGTTTCCGCGATGGCTCTCTTTGCTGTGGGTATTTGCCTTTCCGCCGCGCTTGAAAAACTGACGATTCATAAAAATGTTGTCAAAGGTGCGGTTGTCAAGGGTGCGCTCATCCTTCTTGCCGCCGGACTTGTGATTTTCCTGATCGTCAGTCTCAGCGCGACGAATGCCAGTGTAAACCTTCAGGGCAAGCAGAATATTGCCAAGCTTCCCTACGATGATGCGCTGGTATATGTAAGTGATATGGAAGGTAATACGGAATACCGGGTTTACGATCTGAATGCTTACGGTGCTCTTAAGAAATATGCTCCCGCGATGGACTATAATGGTGAGTACTATGCCGGAGAGGGAGAGGGACCGGATGTTGGTCTGACTGTACTTTCTGCTGCCAATGGCAATGTTCTATCCGTGAAGAAGAATGCGGAAGATTCCCTTGTTTATCTGGACTTCAACAATATTAACGCCGAATCCTTTACTGTGGATGATGGTATTACGGTTCACACTTACTATTTTGAGGATAGTGAAACCTATTCTATCAAGCTTCACAGCGAATGTACGGTTACTGTCAACGGCGGAAGTGCTGATCTGGACTACAAGGAAGTTCTCAGGGACTTTGACACGCTGATTCCCAAAGAATATGCGACAGATACGGAAAAGCTGCATTTCAATCTGTGGCTTACGGCGGATTATACGCTTGGAAACTGAATGTGAGGTAACAAAAATGAGCAGATATGCGATTTACGGTGCCGGATCTCTTGGAACAGTTCTCGGTGCCTATATTACGAAAAACGGCGGTAAGATTGATTTGATCAACCGCAACAAAGCCCACGTGGAAGCCCTTAAGAAAAACGGTGCCAAAATCATGGGAACGGTTGAGCTGACTGTACCTGTCTCTGCTTTGACACCCGATGAAATGACCGGAAAGTATGATGTGATCCTGCTTATGACAAAACAGCTTCTCAATAATGAAGTAGTAACTTTCCTGAAGGATTATCTTGCAGACGACGGTGTTATTGTTACCCTGCAGAACGGACTTCCTGAACCCGGCATTGCAGATATCGTCGGTACAAAGCGGACGATGGGATGCGTAGTGGAATGGGGTGCTACCCTTGCGGAGCCGGGCGTATGTGTGTTGACCAGTGAACCGGAAAGTCTCTCTTTTCACATGGGTAAAATGGACGGCATTACCGATAAGCAGTTTACAGAGGTAAAGAATCTGCTGGAGCTGATGTGTCCTGTGCATGAAGAAACCAATCTGATCGGTGCGCGGTGGTCAAAGCTGCTGATTAACGCCACATTCTCCGGACTCGGTACTGTTGTCGGTGGTGTATTCGGTGATGTATCGGAAAATAAAGCGGCTCGTAAAGTTGCAGTGCGCTGTATGAAGGAATGTATTGATGTAGGACATGCGGCAGGTGCTGTGTTTGCGCCGGTTCAGGGGAAGAATATTACGGCTTTGTTCTACTACAAGGGAGCGGTAAAGCGTGCTTTTGCCACAATGCTGATTCCGATTGCCATGAAGAAACACCGTAATATTGAGCCTTCCATGCTGCAGGATCTGAAAAAAGGCAAGTTATGTGAGATTGATGCGATCAACGGTATTGTCTGCGAATGGGGCAGAAAATGCGGTGTGAAGACGCCCATCAATGACAAAATTGTTGAGATTGTCAAGAAGTGTGAAAGCGGGGAATTGCAGCCTAAAGCGGACAATATCCGGTTGTTTGACGAATTGCTGTAAGCTGAGCAATAGATAATACTTTTCACGTCTGCGAAATATTTCCATATGAGGGATCAGCTCGGCACGGGTGCAGAGGAAGTATTTCCAAGGTCTATCGTCTGCGAGGTATTGATTCCGTAGAATACGTCGCTGCCGGAAAGCATCGGTTTCTGCGTGACGATCCGCTTGAGTCAGTTGGGAAGTGTGAGTCCTCTTGCCTATACATAGTAGCTTTCCGTACCATACTTGACAATGTACGACCAATTTTGATATGCACTGAAAACAGCGGGGTATCCCTTTGGATGGAATACCCCGCTGTCTTGTGTTCTTTCTTATGCTCTTTCATGTTCTTCAGGAATATTCAAAATCTTACCGTGCCGATGTGTAATGATTCTCTTTCCTCTTATCAAGCCAAGATTTACAGCGGACAGGGTCCGAGATCGTCAAGTTCCCATTCACTGTAATATTCACGGAAGGGGTCCGTGTACCTCTCCGGATTTTCTGCAAAATAGTTTGCACTTCCATCCTTCTTCACCCATGCATGGAGCAGGATGTATTTTGCTCGTTCCATCTTTTCTTTCGCTTCGTCTTTACGTCCGAGTTTGTTCAGACAGCCTGCTGCGTACAGATATGCACACCAATGATGTGTCTGCATACCTGACCAGAGGTAGCTGTCTTCGTAAATCTCGTCGGATTTCATGAACATTTCAAGTACACGGCGGTACTGTTCCATGGAAACGAGGGCATTTTCATACTGCTTGGTCTCCCAGTATCCATGACCTTCCAGTGCGCATGCAATATACAGTTCCTGAATCTCGATGATCTTCCAGTCCTTTGCCCACTTCAGACGGTCTTCCCCTTTAAGCTGATAGGAAGATTCACGCATCTTGTCGCAGAGCATATACGGGTACATTTCGGGAAGACTGTCAATCAGGTTCTTGGCGTCCTCATACCGGTCGGCTTTGAGATACAGGGAAGCGAGATTGGCTTTGGCACGGCACTGAATAAACAGGTCTTTCGCTTCGCCAACCAGCTGTTCTGCTATCGGAATGGCTTTCTCCTGTGTGCCGTGCTGAATATATACGTCCAGTAGTTCTGCGAGGATACGTTCATTGGCGGGATATTCCTTCAAGCCGTTCAGATAGATCTCAGCGCACTTTTCCGGTGCGGACCAGAAAAAGTTTTTTGCCGCATCGATGATTGCGTCGATCTTCTTATTCAGCTGTGCTACATCATAACAGAACAGTTCATCAAGACTGACTCCGAAGAAGTTCGCCAGAACGGGAATCTGTGCCATATCGGGATAACAGGTACCGTTTTCCCATTTGGAAACAGCCTGATTGGAAATGTTCAATTTTTCTGCAAGTTCTTCCTGGGTCAGATTTCTCATTTTACGGAGTTCGCGTATTTTTGTTCCGAGATTGATATCCATAGTTATTTCCTTTCTCTATATTTTTTAGCGGATTTACTCTGTAAGATCTTACGATACAAGTATAGCACATTTGTTTACGGTTTACAATGACGCGTTTTTTGAAGAAATTCAACCTATGGTTGGAAATGAATATGGTTTGACAATGGTGATGTGTTGTGGTATAATTGTCTTAATGGAACTCATATGCATGGAAAGGATGTTTAACGGTGAATACGATTGAAAATATGAAAAAATATATGGATCCTGAGCTGCCGGCACGTGAAAGAGCTGCGGCTTTGCTGTCCGTTATGACTCTGGACGAGAAATTCAACGAAGTTTCCTCTACAGGTATGATCGTTGATATAGCAAGACGTATTGATGAGGGAGAGGAATTCCCTCTTGGTATCAATCTTGCCATTGCCGATGTAAAGCCGTGCAAGGAAGCCATCCGAAAAATTCAGGAATATAACCAAACCAAAACAAGACTGAAAATACCGGCTCTAATTGTTGCTGAATCACTCCACGGTCTGATGACGCCGGGGGCTACGGTATTTCCCCAGAGTATCGGGCTTGGATGTGCTTTTGATGATGAACTGATTGAGGAGATGGCAAACGTGATCGGCAGGGAGGCATATTCCTGCGGTATCCGTCAGGTTCTTGCACCTGATCTTGATCTGGCGCGAGAACCGAGATGGGGTCGTGTTGAGGAAACTTACGGTGAAGATCCCTATCTGACTTCCCGTTATGCCAGAGCGTATGTAAGAGGCGTGCAGAGTCATAAGGTTGCCACGACGATCAAGCATTTTCTTGCCCATGGTTCTCCCGAAAGCGGCATCAATCTTGCACCTGTACATGTTGGAGAGAGAGAAATTCGAGAGCTGATGCTGGAGCCTTTTGCTGCAGCGATCGAGGAAGGTACCTTTTCTCTCATGCCGCCGTACAGTGAGATCGACGGTGAAGCACTTCATGCTTCCGAATACTATTTGACCAAATTTCTGCGCGGTGAGCTGAAATTTGAGGGGTATGTCATCTCCGATTTCGGTGCTATTGAACTGCTGACTTACTTCCAGAATGTAGCGGAGACAAACAGTGAAGCGGGTTACATGGCTTTGCGCGCCGGTGTGGATCTGGAAGCGCCGATGCAGACCTGTTATGATGAGACTGTGAAGATCCGGATTCCCGAAAACGTACTGGATGAATCTGTACTGAGAATTCTGACAGTTAAATTTGCGCTGGGACTGTTCGAAAATCCGTATCCGGATGATGACTATACTGTTATGCGCAGTGAGGAATCATTGCATCTTACCAAGAAAGCTGCGCTTGAAGTGCCTGTACTCCTTGAGAACGACGGCACGCTTCCCCTCTCCAAGGATTTCGGAAAAATTGCTCTTGTCGGACCTTGCGTAGATGAAGTACAGCTGGGGGACTATACAGCTTTTGGTTCCTATGAATATGCGATAGGTCTCAGGGATGTGCTGTATGACAGATTCGGTGAGGAACGGATTCTGGTGGAGAAAGGTGCATCGGTTGCTTTCCCGGTTGAAGGGGGATTTGAGCGTGCAAAGGCGGCGATGGATGCCAGTGATGCGGTAATATTGGTACTTGGCGACAACAGCACTTCCTTCGGCGGTATCGGATGGGGGGAAGATTCCGGCAAGGAAAGTGTTATCACCTGCGGCGAAGGATTTGATGTATCTTCCCTTTCACTGCCCCCTGTACAGCTTGCACTTTTTGATCTGGCGTACGATTCCGGTAAGCCCATTGTTCTGATTCTGCAGAGCGGTCGTCCTTATGCAATCGGTGATATTGCCAAGCGTTCCAATGCGGTTCTTGCCTCCTGGTATCTCGGGGAAAAAGGCGGCGAGGCGCTTTGTGATATTCTTTTCGGTGATGCCTGTCCTTCCGGCAAACTCGCCATTTCCTTCCCCCAGAGTGAGGGACATATTCCCTGTTATTATAATTATAAAGTTTCTGCCCATGGTGTCTACAAAGTACCTGGAACACCGGATTCTCCCGGACGGGACTATGTATTCTCATCGCCCGAACCGCTGTACCCCTTTGGCTACGGATTGAGTTATACCACCTTCGCCTACGGTGAACCGGATGTTTCGGTGGATGCGGACAATGCGGTGGTTACCTTGTCCTTTGATCTTACCAATACCGGTTCTGTTAAAGGATGCGAAACAGCACTTGTATTTGTGAAACAGCATATCTGTCCGATTACACCTTTTATTAAGCGTCTTCGGGCATTCAGACGTATTGAACTTGCACCGGGTGAATGCAAACGGGTTTCATTTACCCTTACCGGTGATGATTTCTCCTTTGTCAATCATGACATGCAGAAGGAGATCGGCAGAGGGCGTTTCTCGATTTTTGTCGGGGATAAGACTGTGGAATTTTTCCTTTGATATGAATATTACATAATGACAAAACCTCCGGTTATTTGAATCGGAGGTTTTGTCATTGATTTGATTTTAGTCGTACTGCCGTATGTTATTCAAATATTCATCCGCTTCACTGCGGTTATGAAATACGAAGATTTTCCTGTCGTTGTATTTGGCGAGCAGTTCCAATACTTTGGGTCTGTTTTCTGTATTGTAGTTCCTGATAAATGCAATGAACTCTGCGTCATCTTCATTTTCCTCTTCGATCCATGGCATATCCGGGCGTTTTCTGCCCTTTCTTGCCTGTGCACCGGCGATGCATACATCTGTCGGGTAATCAAGGAAAAACACCGTGTCGCAGGCCTGGAGGCGTAATTCCATGGTGGAACCGTAATTGCCGTCAATGATCCATGTGTCTTTCCGGATTATGTCAGATAGGTTTTTACGAAAGACGGATTTCTCTGCGGTTGTCTTATCGGGGTTCCAATACAGCATATCCAGATGGTATAGCGGAATATCTGTGATTTGGTGCAGTGATCTCGAAAATGTACTCTTTCCACTGCCGGGACAGCCTATTACTATGATCTTCTTCATTGTCGCGTCAGTATATTATACAGTTAATAATTCTAACAATTTATATTACTCCCGACATAGCAGTACGACAGTCTCGACTTGTGTATTGTTGTCCAAACTTATTTCCATATCTTCCTCTATGATCGGCAGCTTGAATTTGATGGATTTTAGCCATTGTCCGTTTGGCTTCCGTTCCTCAAAAATATGGATTTCGGAGATCAGCGATTCCATAAGCTGTCGGCGTTCCACATCATCCATCACGGCATACAGCTTGTCAAAGTAAATCAATACTTTGTAGATATTATCGGCAGTCAGCTTTTCCGCTTCGATTGCCGTTTTCTTTGCTCTGGCTTCTATCAACAGAGACTCCGTATCCTCGATCTTATCATACATCTTGTAAAGGCGATCATCAAGGTCAGCCTTGCGTTTGATGTAGTGCTTGTCATCGGGGGCAAGGGTGTCAATTTCCTCTATCAGCCTGGACTTGATGGAATAGCTCTGACGAAGCTGTTTTTCGTAGTTGGCGATCTCCTGCTCTATAGCGGAGGTATCAACCTTCATACTGATTTTTTGCTGCATCAAGGCTGCAAACTTCGGATTGCTCACCAGCTTGGTGATAACCTCTGCTACGGCAGTTTCCAGTAATTCCTCATGGATTTGCTTCTTATAATCGCATTTATGCCCACGGGTCATGGTGCGGTGTTTGCAGCCGTAGTAGTAGAAATCCTTGTATTTCGTGCCGTCTGCCTTGTGTTTGACGCTCTTATTGCCGTACATACCGGCTCCGCAGATCGGACATTTGAGCAAGCCTGTCAGCAGATGTACCTTGTTATCCTTGCCGTGGTTGACCTTCTCGTACTTCTTTGCCTGGGCAACCAATTTTACCTGTGCATCATGCCAGAGTTCTTCGGAAACAAGAGCTTCATGCAGACCATCGACTAGCAGATAATTGTCCTGCTCTACCAAACGATAGTCATTTCTTGTGCCATGCACCTTTTCCGTTCTGCGTCTGCCATAGGCGATTTTGCCGCAGTAAACAGGATTTTTCAATATCCTGCGGATAAGAGCCGCATCAAACAAAGGATTTTTGCCGTTCTGCCTTTGGATTTTCCCAATGCCATGATTGGCAAGATATCTGGCAAGCCCGTTTGCGCCCATGTCGGTATGCACATACTTATCAAAGATGATACGGATTGCTTCGGCTTCTTCCTCGTTGACAAACAGCTTGCCTTTTTCAAGGGTGTATCCATAGGGCGCAAAGCCGCCGTTCCATTTACCCTCACGGGCTTTCTGGATTCTGCCCTCCATCGTCTGAACACGGATGTTCTCACGCTCGATCTCGGCAACCGCAGACAGAACGGAGATCATCAGCTTTCCTGCGTCCTTGGAGGAATCAATGCCATCCTCTACACAGATCAGATTGACGCCAAAATCCTGCATCACCTGCAAGGTGGACAGCACATCCGCCGCATTTCTGCCGAAACGGGAGAGCTTGAACACCAGCACATAGGACACACCGTCCTTGCCGGATTTGATGTCCTCCATCATGCGGTTAAATTCTAATCTGCCCTCGATGGACTTACCGGATTTACCGGCATCCTCATACTCACCGACAATCTCATAGTCATTGTACTCGGCAAATGCTTTCATTCTGGCTTTCTGAGCATCCAGAGAGTATCCATCCACCTGTATCGTGGTGGATACTCTCGTGTAAATATATACTTTTATCTTGTCTTTTTTCATATCGTCATCCTCATT
>JAFUKI010000053.1 GCA_017467815.1 Clostridia bacterium | reverse complement strand
GTAGTAGTCGATATTCACGGAAGCGATGATGTTGTCGTCCAGTGTGAACTGACAGAGTGCCGCCATTTCGGGGTCTTTGCCGATACTTTGTGCGGTGACACTGCGGAAAGGCTTACGGGCGAAATGGGCGATCCAGTCGATGGCGTGGATGCCGACCCAGGGGATCGTTCCGCCGTAGAGTTCACGGTCGGCGTACCATTCGGGGCGTGTGCCGTATCTGTAGCTTTTCTGACCTGTCAGCATCCTGACCTGTCCGATTTCGCCGTTATGCACCATTTTTGCCGCCTGATAGAACGCCGGATTGAAGCGGAGGTAGTGCATGGCGCTGAACCGTATTCCCTTTTCTTTTACGGTTCGGATCACTGCATCCAGTTCTTCCATGGAGGATGCTACCGGTTTTTCGGCGAATACATCGATTCCTCTGCCGGCACATTCCAGGATAACCTTTCCCGTGATGCCGAACAGCGGGGACACGATTGCCAGATCCGGCTTTGTTTCGTCCAGCATCTTGCGGTAATCGCTGTAGAACGGTATGGAAGGATCCAGGGGAGAAACCTGCTTTTCTCTGGGATGACCCGGTGCGAAACCGCAGATTTCTGCCTCAGGGATGGTCACCAGTGTATAGTATGTCTGCGACCAGTGACCGCAGGAACCTATATAACAAACTTTCATATTTCACCTCAATCTGTCACATTCTTATGACGATCAAATACGAGTAACAGTTTTCTGTCGGTGATAAAAGTAACCGATTACGCTGTCGTTTACGGATTGTTGGCAAAAATCGTACCGCACTTTACCTTTTCGATTACTTTGATAACTTTCTTTGCCTGATCAAGAGCTACAGGGAACTTCTTACCGTTACGGATGGTTTCTTACAGGGCATCCCAGATACGGTGGTAGCTTCTCCATAAGCCGGCACATCTTCTTCGATCCGGTACAGTTTTTCTCCGTTGCCGAAACCGCCTGTAGGTGCACCGGGGTCGGCTACCACGTGCGGGAGAGTAACGGCAGGTCCAGGTACTTCAGGTGGAAACTGATAGGCTGGGAAACGGGGGTACCTCTACCATGTAAACAGGTGCGGGCAGTGCTGCGCCGCCGGGGATTTCCATATCTACGATACGGTTATTGATACCGGTAAATACGATTTTGCTATGGTCTTCACAGCCGCCTGCCGCTGATGCGTGCTTGATGTAGGAATACAGATCCTTGTAATCCATGCCGCAGAAACGGAGGGCGTTGTCACAGATTACCGATCATCAGATCCCGAGTGCTGCGGAAACGTCGGATTCCGTAATCTGCATTAAGTCTTCTTTTGTTACTGCCTGCATGACAGCAATACGGTTCGCCTGTTCTGTGAGGATCTTTTCAAAAATATTCCGCACACCGCGGGCATTGCCGAATTCCCCTGCTGCTTCTCCCACAGCCGTCAGGTATTCGGTAACTTTCTTCTCTGCGCCTTCGTCCAGAGTATAACAACTCTTACTGCACTGCATTTTGAAGATTGCCGTCATTTCCTCTGCTGTATAATCGTCAAAAGCAAGGTATTTATTGAAGCGTGAACGCAGACCGGGGTTGGAATCGATGAATTCTTCCATCAGTTCCGTGTAGCCGGCTACGATGACTACCAGATCGTCGCGGTTGTCTTCCATGGCTTTCAGGATCGTATCCACCGCTTCAAAGCCAAAGTCGTTTTCAGATTTGGAAGTCAGGGTGTAGGCTTCGTCGATAAACAGCACACCGCCCAGTGCGCTTTCGGTTACTTTGGCGGTTTTGATGGCTGTCTGACCGATGTATCCCGCTACAAGTCCGCTGCGGTCCACTTCAACGAGGTGACCTTTTTCCAGAATGCCGAGGGAGTGGTATACTCTTGCCATGAACCGTGCAATCATGGTTTTGCCTGTACCGGGATTGCCGGAAAATACCATATGGAGGGACATATCCGCTGTGGGAAGTCCGTGGTCTTTCCGCATTTTGTATACGGTTGCCATATTGATCAGATTGCGGACTTCTTTTTTGATGCCTTCCAGTCCGATATAGCTGTCCAGCTCTTTCTGCAGGGTTTCTATATCTTCCTTCGGCGGCATTTCTTCCGTTTTTTCGGTGATGCTTCCGCCGTCACCTCCGTCGGACGCTTTGGTCTGCGGCGGTTTCTCGTCCGTTTCCGCAGAATTTCCGCCAGATGAAAGTTTCCCGGATTTTTCGGAGGCTGCATTTTTGGCGGTTCTTGCAGTACCCCAGATATCGTCACTCAGGCGGCGGATATTGTTTTCCGTCATTTTCTTAATGACATCCAGCTGCAATGCGATAATTTCGTCTTTTTTATCCATTGCAGATCACTTTACAACACCCTTCTTCAGAAGAATATTGGCGTAAATGGCACCTTCGCCGGTTACGACTACTGCGTATGCTTTCTTTGCTCTGTCGTAGAATGCCTGACGTTCCAGGAAGATGGGTTCGGCGTCGGTGTGATCTGCCAGGATTTTTCTGTATTCGTCCCAGATCGGGATTTCCAGATCTTTATCGGATGCGGTTTTATCCATAAGGTATACCGGATCTGCATAGGTATCCAGAGGCATCAGTTCCAGTACGGCGGACAGAAGTTCCGGAACACCGGTACCGTCGGAACGGATCACGATATTGTCCTTGCCGATGCTTTCACCCGGAAAGTTGCCGTCGGAAATGACGATTTCATCGCCGTGACCCATTTTGTCCAGTACATACAAGAGTTCGGGGGAGATGCATCTTTTGATTCCTTTTAGCATATTTTTCAATCTCCTTCTTGATATGGATTTCTTTTGGCTATTCTTTATTATAGCATACATTTCTCCGGATTGAAAGACCTAAATGGATTTTTTACATAAATTCTTCCCTTTAAATTTTCAAATTTTCTTTGTCAATTCTTTGATTATTTTCATTGTTTTTTTACAATTATTTAATTTTTTCTTTCCTGCCTATTGTATTTACAGTAAAAATATGGTATTATAAAAGTAATCTCATAACCGATCATCGCAGAGGTGCGGATGCGAAGGTTCATACGATGGAAACTGTGGGATAGCATTGTCGTATGGAGAGGCGTATCTGCCGAAGAAACGGTTTCCCAGCCGTTTCTGGAATGCAGCAGAATATGCTGTGTTCTGTCACTTACCGTGGAGCGCTGCCGTTGGTTGTCCGTAATGGTGCTTACAGACGTCCGCTGCCGTTTTATGGTATGTACGTCTGTTTTTTTCGGTTATGTATCAGGAAAGGATGTAATATGAGAAACATTTTCAAAACGGTTCCCGGATCCCGTACTCTGTTGGCTATGATCATTATGCTGACACTGGCTGTGATTACCATGGGAATCAGCGTTTTTGCCGATGGCGAAGAAGCTGTTCCGGCAGATACTGCTGCAGAAGTTGAAACCGCTGCAGTGGAAGAAGCGCCCGAGGCCACTGAAGAAGCAGAAGAGGAAGGCACCAATCCTTTCTTTGCTACGATCTTTTCCCTGCTGCCGCCTGTGATTGCCATTGTGCTGGCACTGATCACTAAGGAAGTGTATTCTTCCCTGTTCATCGGTATTTTTGTGGGCGGTCTGCTGGCTGCCAACTTCAATCCTGCCGGTACCATTGATGCGGTAATCAACGATGGGTTCATCTCCTCCGTTTCCGGCAGTGCAGGTATCTTCATTTTCCTGGTTCTCCTCGGCGTTCTGGTTGCTCTGCTGAACCGTACCGGCGCTTCTGCTGCTTTCGGTCAGTGGGCGAAGAAGAATATCAAATCCAGAATCGGTGCCACCCTTGCTACCTTCCTGCTGGGTGTGCT
>JAFUKI010000052.1 GCA_017467815.1 Clostridia bacterium | reverse complement strand
CCTCATTGGGAAAATCAACAACGGCGTGATTAGTTTACACAAACAAAATGGGAGACCGGCAGCTACGGCTTTCATTCCTACTGAAGCGCATTGTTACGAAAAAACATGAAAATGATAGAAGTTCGTTTAAAATTTATGAAAAAAGCAAATAAACATATAAATAAATGTAATTTTTCGACAAAAAATAATTGATTTTTTATTTGGAATGGAGTATAATAGTGTTAGATAATAAATATTATTGATCCGGTGAAGGATACCGATGAAGTAAACACTGAATAAGGCTGTTCTTGTACCCGAAAAGACCATATATGTAAGCCTTTTGGGGCAGAAATTTCAAGTTTATCAGCGTTACCGGAAATGAAGTGTTGAAAAAATGGAGAAGGCTATGAAAACTACGGAATGTATTGAAAATGTAGACTATAATACAGAGCTTCCCGCATATCTGTATCATCAGGGAACCAATTTTGAAACCTATTCCTATCTGGGTGTGCATGAAACCGTGAGCGAAAACGGCACGTTTCTGTACACTTTCCGCGTATGGGCGCCGAATGCTGTCCGTGTAAGGGTGGTCGGCGATTTCCCGGATATGGAAAACGGCTGGGAAACCGGTATGGATATGAACCGTACAACCGAAGGCGGTGTATGGGAAACTGTCCTTGACAGTACCGTATCCCTTGCGGGGGTGCTGTACAAGTTTGCCATTACGGGCAAAGACGGCAGAACCTGGCTTAAGGCAGACCCTTATGCTTTTCACAACGAAACTCTGCTGCATACCGCTTCCATTATCACCTCACCGTCAAAATATACATGGCACGACGCCGATTGGATGAAAAAACGGAAAAACATCGTGTGTCCTGCCCAGCGCGGTTTCAGACCCAAGGTCAGCCATTATTACAGCGCGCCTATGAATATTTACGAAGTCCATCTCGGATCCTGGCGTACATTGGACGGTGCCTGCAATAAGGACGGGGAACATTATCTGAATTACCGTACTCTGGCGGACAGTCTTTCTGTATACCTGAAGGATATGGGATATACCCACATAGAACTGCTGCCGATCATGGAACATCCTTTCGACGGTTCCTGGGGATACCAGGTTACGGGTTATTATTCCCCCACATCCCGTTACGGCAGTCCCGATGATTTCCGCTATTTCGTGGATAAGATGCACGAAAACGATATTGGTGTCATTCTGGACTGGGTGCCCGCCCATTTCCCGAAGGACAGACACGGTTTGTATGAATTCGACGGACAGCCTCTGTATGAATATCAGGGCAGGGATAGAATGGAGCATGAAGTCTGGGGTACGCGATTCTTCGACGTAGGCAGACCGGAAGTGCAGTCGTTCTTGATCTCCAACGCTCTGTTCTGGCTCAGGGAATACCATGCGGACGGTCTGCGGGTGGACGCGGTTGCCTCCATGCTGTATCTGGACTTTGACAGACGACCGGGCGAATGGGTGCCCAATATCTACGGAAACAATCAGAATCTGGAAGCCATTGCCTTTTTCAAAAAGCTGAACCGGGCGGTCCATGATTCGGTTCCGGATGCGCTGATGATCGCCGAAGAGTCTTCCGACTGGCCCATGATCACCAAGCCCGTGGAAGAAGGAGGACTTGGATTCTCCTTTAAATGGAATATGGGTTGGTCCAATGATATGTTCTCCTACGTGGAAACCGACCCGATCTACCGGAAACATATCCACAATAAGCTGACATTCCCCCTGATGTATGCCTTCAACGAACAATATATATTACCCGTATCCCATGACGAAGTGGTACACGGCAAAAAGTCCCTGATCGACAAAATGTTCGGGGAATACGACAATAAGTTTGCCGGAATGCGTACTTTCATGCTGTATATGATGACCCTGCCGGGCAAAAAACTGACATTCATGGGTTCCGAGTATGCCCAGTTCCGGGAATGGGATTATGAGAACCAGCTGGAATGGTTCATGACCGACTATCCCAGACACCGGGAAATGCAGAAATTCTTCCGGCAGCTCAACCATCTGTACAAGAGCAAGAACGCCCTGTGGGAAATCGACGATTCCTGGGACGGCTTTACCTGGATCGAACCCAATGACGCGGACAGAAATATTATTTCCTACAGGAGAAGGGATAAAAAAGGAAGAGAAGTCATAGTTGTACTGAATTTTTCACCGGTACTGCGTAAAAATTACCGGGTGACCGTGCCAAAAATGGGACGGTATGAGGAAATACTCAACACGGACCGTTATGAATTCGGCGGTAGGAATCATGTGAATGATGAACCGATCCGTACCGTTTCCGTTGGCGGGGAAGGTGAGTTTCGGCGGCTGGAACTGAATATCACCCTGCCTCCGCTGGGCGGTATCGTTCTGGAAAAAATGGTGAAAGAAACGAATAAATCTTGAATCCGAAACAAATTCTTATAAATTTTTAGAGAACATCGGTGTATTTTGCAGAGCCGTGGACAGCGGCGGAAAGGAATTATCATGTACAAGAAGCAGGAGTGTGTGGCCATGCTGCTGGCAGGAGGTCAGGGAAGTCGGTTATATACACTTACAGACAAGACAGCAAAACCCGCAGTACCTTTTGGCGGAAAATATCGGATCATCGACTTTCCCATGTCAAACTGTGTCAATTCCGGTATTTATACGGTCGGTGTACTGACCCAGTATCAGCCGCTGGTGCTCAATGAATATATCGGCAACGGACAGCCCTGGGACCTGGACAGAAGTCAGAGCGGTGCTACGGTCTTGCCTCCTTATCAGGGAAAATCCGGCGCAGACTGGTACAAGGGAACCGCCAATGCGATATATCAGAATCTTGATTTCATCCGTCGGTACGATCCTGATTATGTACTGGTACTGTCCGGTGACCATATTTACAAAATGGACTACAGCAAGATGCTGAAAGCCCACAAGGAAAAGAACGCCGATTGTACCATTGCTGTACTGAATGTTCCTCTGGCAGAAGCAAGCCGTTTCGGAATCATGAATACGGAAGGCGACGACTACCGTATCACTGCATTTGAGGAAAAACCCAAGGAACCCAAGAGTACGCTTGCCTCCATGGGTATCTACATTTTCTCCAGAAAGGTTCTGGAAGACTACCTGATCGCGGACGAAGCGGATCCGGAATCCTCCAAGGACTTCGGTAAGAATATCATTCCGAAGATGCTGGCAGACGGCTGCCGCATGATCGCTTATCCTTTCAAGGGGTACTGGAAGGACGTGGGAACCATTCAGTCCCTGTGGGAAGCCAATATGGATCTGCTGGATGAAAATTCCGAACTGGATCTGGCGGACCGCAACTGGCGTATTTATTCCCGCAACTACGCAAATCCCCCTCATTTCACCGGAAGCTTTGCGAAGATATCCAACTCTCTGATTACCGAGGGATGCCATATCGAAGGTATCGTGGAAAACTCCATCCTGTCCAGCGGTGTCCGTGTAGCACGCGGGGCGTATATCAAGGATTCCGTAATTCTGTCCAATGTAACGGTAGGAGAGGGCGCAACCGTCAACTACAGTATTGTTGACAGCGATACCTCCATCGGTGCCGGATGTGTGGTCGGACGGACAAAGAGCAGCGGCGAACAGATTACGGTAATCGGTTCCGAGCTTGTCCTGCAGCCCGGCAAAGATATTCCCGGCGGCGCAATGGTGAATCAGGAATGGCTTGATGAACACAACCTTTGATAAAGTAAGGATCACATTTTTAGAAAGGATTTGAATCGTATGGCTGCATCTGGAATTATTTTCTCAAATATTCATGACAACAATATCCCGGAACTGACCCGTTTCCGTACCATGGCTTCCGTCCCCTTCGGCTGTCGGTACCGTTTCATTGACTTCACATTATCCAATATGGTGAATTCAAACATATACAATATCAACGTGATTACACACTACAATTACCAGTCCCTGATGGATCATATCGGTTCCGGTAAGGACTGGGATCTGGCAAGACGTTCCGGCGGTATCAAGATCCTGCCCCCGTATATTACCGCGTATGCCAACAATGTGAATACACTGTACCAGACCCGTCTGGAAGCACTGAAGAGTGTCAACTACTCCATCAGCCGCATTACCGATGAATATGTGGTAATGTCCGACTGTGATGTAATCTGCAATGTGGATTTCAACGATATTATCAAGTATCATATTGATACCGGCGCGGATATGACCATTGCGGTAAAGACACTGGACCTCACCCCCGAACAGGCAAAGATCAATGTCCTCTTTGAATCCGACCCGGAAGGCAGAATTACAGACGTTCTGTCCTATCCCACGCAGTTCAGAGGAAAAGCGGATATCGGTCTGAACATCGTGGTCATGAAGACCGAATATCTCCAGCAGATCGTTCTGGACTCCATTGCACACAACTACGTAAGCCTTACCAGAGACGTGATCGCCAGAAATATGCATCACATGAACTACAGAGTGTACAAATATGACGGCTATTTCGCAAGCATCAGCTCTTTTGCAGATTACTACGCCCACAGCATGGAACTGCTGACCAATCCGGAAGCAAGGGATGCTCTGTTCAATGTTAAGAACCGTCCGATTTATACCAAGGTACGCAATTCCGTGCCGGCTCACTACAGCAGCACATCGGATACCAAGGACTCCCTGATTGCAGATGGCTGTGAAATCGAAGGAACGGTTATCAACTCCATCCTGTTCCGCGGTGTCAAGATCGGCCGCAACGCAACGGTAAAGAACTGTATTCTGATGCAGGATACCATTGTGGGTGACGGCGCATTCCTGAACTGTGTCATTACCGACAAGAATGCGGTGGTACGTGACAACCGTATGCTTGCCGGTGCGGAAACACAGCCCTTCTATATCACAAAAGGCAAGATGATCTGATGGATTTCCATTGGGAAAAACAATGACAAGGGAGGATTTGCTATGTTGAAAATTTTATATGCCGCTTCCGAGGCATTGCCATATACTTCAACCGGCGGACTTGCAGATGTTATGGGATCTCTGCCGAAAGCCGTAAAAAAAGAGCTGGGTGACGAATGCGATGTGCGTGTGGTTATCCCGCTGTATCCGGTTATCCGCCGGAAATTTGCGGAAGAAATCGAGCTGATCACGGAACTGAACGTGAAGCTGGCATGGCGTAACCAATACTGCGGTATCTGGCGTGCCGAATCCGAAGGGGTTACGTTCTACTTTATTGATAACGAATATTATTTCAACCGTCCCATTCTGTACGGTAACTATGACGACGGTGAACGCTTCGCCTACTTCGGAAAAGCCATTCTGGAACTGATGGCAGCGGTGGATTTCTATCCCAACGTACTCCACGCCAACGACTGGCAGTCCGCAACGGCAGTGATCTACCTGAAGCGGAAATACGCTTACAATGATGTTTACAGACATATCCGTACCTTATTCACCATTCATAACATCGACTACCAGGGTGTGTACGATTACTCCATCCTCGGTGATGTGTTCGAGTTGGCGGAATGGGATCGCAGTACCGTGGAATACAACGGCTGTATCAACCTGCTGAAAGGTGCGATTGTGTGTGCCGACAGGGTAAGTACGGTCAGCAGCCGGTATGCGGATGAAATTCTGACGGAATATTATGCCAGCGGTCTGCATCACATCCTCCGTGCCAACAGAAGCAAACTCTGCGGCATTGTGAATGGTTTGGATGTGGAATACTACAGCGCAGAACAGGATCCGGAAATTGCTGCGAACTATACCGCAGACGATCTCTCCGGCAAGGCTGCCTGCAAAGCGGAACTGGAAACGGAATGTGGATTTACCCATGAGCCGGATACGCCGATTGTCGCTATGGTATCCCGCCTGGCTTCCCATAAAGGGTTTGACCTGGTGCGCCGTGTGATCGAAGAACTGCTGAACGAAACGAATATGCGTTTTGCTCTGCTGGGTACGGGTGAATTTGAGCTGGAGGATTTCTTCTCCGGTCTGGCAGCCAGATATCCGGACAGAGTCTGCGTAAAGCTGGAATACAATAAATCCCTTTCCAAGAAGTTCTATGCGGGCGCGGATATGTTCCTGATGCCTTCCAAGAGCGAACCCTGCGGACTGGCACAGATGATTGCTTCCCGTTATGCCGCGGTGCCGATTGTCCGTGAAACCGGCGGATTATTCGATACCATTCATGCATATAATCAGTATACAGGTGAAGGGAACGGCTTCTCTTTTACCAATTATAATGCCCATGATATGAAGGAAGTGATCAAACTTGCCATGAATCTGTACAGTTCTGAAAAGGCGGAATGGACGCAACTTATGAAAAATGTCATGAGTGTGGACTTCTCCTGGAGCTCTTCCGCAAAAAAATATATTGATATTTATACAGAATTGATGTAAAAAGTATTGATATTTATTCGGAATTGATGTAAAATAATAATGCATAGGCGGGATTACTGTACAGGAAGTTTTTCTAAAGGCAATCCCGCTTTGATGTTATATGCATGATTTCGTAAATGGAGATAATATGGACACTATGCAAACGATGACAACAACACAAATCAAAGAAGAGATCGCCTCCAAGCTGGCAAGATACTACGGTGTAAAACCCGAAGAAGCTACAGCGGAGCAAATCTATAAAACCACCATTCTCACCGTGAAGAATATTCTGACGGAAAAGAGACAGGGATTCCACGAAACCGCCAAGAAGAAACGACCGAAGAAGGTATACTACCTGTGCATGGAATTTCTGATCGGCCGTCAGCTGCGGAATAACCTGCGCAATCTGGGTATCGAGGATTCCTACCGTGAAGTTCTGGCGGAAATGGGATATAATCTGGATGAAATCTATGAAATGGAACCGGATCCGGGTCTGGGCAACGGCGGTCTGGGCAGACTGGCTGCCTGCTTCATGGACTCCCTGACCACTTTGGATTACCACGCTACCGGATTTTCCCTTTGCTATGAATACGGTCTGTTCAAGCAGAAGATCATTGACGGCAACCAGGTTGAACTGCCGGACAGCTGGATGAACGCAGGGGACACCTGGCTGGTACCCCGTACCGATAAAGCCTTTGAGATCCGTCTGGGCGGTTCTGTGAAGGAAGAATGGAAGGACGGCAAGTGCGATATCACTTACGATAACTACGATACTGTACGTGCGGTACCCTATGATATGATGATTTCCGGCGGCGACTGTTCTGCGGTAAACGTGCTGCGCTTGTGGAAAGCTATGGGCACCAAGCGTTTCGATATGAAGCTGTTCTCTCAGGGACAGTATGTGCAGGCTATGGAAGAATCTTCCCAGGCGGAAGTCATCTCCAAGGTGCTGTATCCCTCCGATGATCATGAAGAAGGCAAACTCCTTCGTCTGACCCAGCAGTATTTCCTGGTATCCGCCTCTCTCCAGAGTATAATTGCGGATCATCTGACAGCTTACGGTACTTTGTACAATTTCGGTGACAAAGTAGCCATCCATATCAACGATACCCACCCGGCACTGGTTATTCCGGAACTGATGCGGATTTTGATGGACGTATATTCCTACTCTTGGGAAAACGCGTGGACCGTAGTAACCAAAGTGGTTTCCTACACCAACCATACCGTCCTTCCGGAAGCGCTGGAAAAGTGGAACGTAGATCTGTTCCGCCTGAAACTGCCGAGAATCTACAGTATCATTGAAGAGATCAACCGCCGCCTGTGTGCGGATCTGTGGAATATGTATCCGGGTGATTGGGACCGTATTTCCCGTATGGCAATCATCGGATACTCCCAGGTACGTATGGCAAACCTCAGTGTTGCGGCATCCCATACGGTAAACGGCGTATCTGCCCTCCATTCTGATATTCTGAAGAAAACCGTATTCCACGATTATTATAAAGCCATGCCGTATAAGTTCACGAATGTGACCAACGGTATTGCCCACAGAAGATGGCTCTGCTACTCCAATCCCAGCCTGTCCGGACTTCTGGACGAAACCATCGGACCCGATTACCGGAAGAATCCTCAGGTGCTGCAGGCATTCCGGAAATACGAAAACGACGATGCGGTTCTGGAAAAGCTGCGTGCCATCAAAGCAGAAAATAAGCTGAAACTGTCCAAATGGGTAATCGACAGAACCGGCATCGCACTGGATCTGAATTCCGTATTCGACGTACAGGTAAAGCGTATCCACGAATACAAGCGCCAGACCCTGAACGTACTGAAAATCATCAGCCTGTACAATGAGATCCTGGAAAATCCCAACGGTAACTATACCCCCAGTACCTTCATATTCGGCGGTAAAGCGGCGCCCGGTTATTATCTGGCGAAGGATATCATTAAGCTGATCTGGAGCCTGGGAGAAGAGATCCGCAAGGACAAACGGGTAAGCGAGCTGCTGCAGGTACTGTATATCGAAGATTATAACGTAAGTACAGCGGAAGTTCTCATGCCGGCAACGGATATCAGCGAGCAGATTTCTCTCGCTGGTAAGGAAGCCAGCGGTACCGGATGTATGAAGTTCATGATCAACGGCGCACTTACCATCGGTACACTGGACGGTGCCAACGTGGAAATGCGTGATGCTGTCGGAAACGACAATATCTATATTTTTGGCTTGAATGCCAACGAAGTGGACGAAATGTGGAAGAACGGCTATGATTCCCGTGCCTATTACTGGAGTAACCAGCGTCTGCAGCGTACCATTGACCGTTTGAGAGGCACATTCGCCGGCAATAACTTCGCCCATATGGCCGATTATTTCGTATACAGCCAGGGGATCTCCGACCCCTATATGTGCCTTGCAGACTTTGATTCCTATCTGACCGTATACAACCGTATGCTGGAAACCTACCGTGATGAAAAAGTATGGTCACAGAAATCTCTGCTGAACATCGCCGGAGCGGGCTATTTTGCCGCAGACAGATGTATCCGTGATTACGCGGAAAACATCTGGCATACCACACCGGTAGTATGAGTATGTCCTTTACAGAAAAAAAGTGGAGTCTGAACCGGAATAGGGATATGACGCCCTTTGGTGCTTTTTCTTCCGATGATACCGTCCGTTTTTCCGTGATCCCACCGGCGGATGTTGTGGTAAAGAGCGTCACTATGGTGATTCACGGTGATGGATGGGGGAAGGAAGAGACGATCTGGCATGAATATCCTTTGAACGACGAAAAAGGCATATATACCCTCTGGCTTGTCCTGTCCGACCTTTGTGAAAAAGCAGGGATGGGTGAAACAAGCGGATTGGCGTATTACCACTATCGGATCTGTACCGACGAAGAAACGCTTCTTCTGGGCGGCGAGGAGATGGAGACCTTGTGTGATATCCATACGTGCATCGGTGAGCGTCAGCTGTTGGTGTACGATGCCGCTTATACCCAGCCGACTCACTGGCAGGAGGGGCTGATCTACCACATTTTCGTAGACCGTTTTGCAAAATCAGCAAAGAAGGATAAAACCGGTTGGCTGAAGCCTGATGCGGAACTGAACGAAGATTGGGAAAACGGTATTCCCCAGTACGGCGAGTATCCCGGTGCGGAAGTGAAGAACAATGTGTTTTTCGGCGGCGACCTGTACGGTATAGCGGAAAATCTGTCGTATATCGCATCTTTGGGTGTGCGGACTATTTACCTGTCCCCGGTCTTCGATGCCGCTTCCAATCACAAATATGACACAGGCGACTATCTCAGCGTAGACAGAATGTTCGGCGGTGATGAAGCCCTTGCGGAATTGTGCCGGACTGCGAAGGAATACAACATCCACGTGATCCTGGACGGTGTATTCAACCATACCGGCAGCAACAGTGTATATTTTAATAAAGAAAGCAAGTATCCCTCAATAGGTGCATATCAGTCCGAAGAATCCCCCTATTCCTCTTGGTATTCCTTCAAAAAGTATCCGGACGAATACGAATGCTGGTGGGGCGTAAAGATTCTCCCGCGGGTGAAAAGCAGCGATGCAAGCTACAAAAAGTTCATTTTCCATGAAGTGATCCCGAAGTGGATGAACATCGGCGTTTCCGGCTGGCGTTTGGACGTTGCGGACGAGCTGGACAATACATTCCTGACCGAGCTGCGTCAGGCGGTTCGTAAATGCAATCCGGAAGCCGTGATCATCGGGGAAGTATGGGAGGACGCAACGGATAAAGTCAGCTATGGTGAAAGAAGAGAATATCTCCGCGGTCGTCAGCTGGATGGGGTGATGAATTACCCTCTGAGACAGGGGATCATCGACTATATCCTCAAAGGCGATACCGCATCCCTGACCAAAGCAACCGTTGGTCTGTACCGCCGCAATCCCAAATGGGCATCGGAATCCCAAATGAATTTTCTCGGCACTCACGATACCATCCGCATCCTGACAGCCCTCGGCGGCGAAGCACAGGGAAACCATACCAACGCAGAGCTGGCGGAAATGCGTATGACGGAAGAGGAGTATACCTTAGCATGCCGCAGACTGATCACAGCATTCAGCCTGCTTGCCGCCATGCCGGGCGTACCGTGTATCTTTTACGGTGACGAAGCCGGGATGGAAGGTTACCGTGACCCCTTCTGCCGCCGTACATTTCCCTGGGGACGCATGGATACGGAACTGCTGACAGCATACCGTACCATAGGTGCACTGCGTACAACGGAACCCCTGCTCAGAGACGGTGTCCTTCACCTTCTGCAGGCAGATGAAGATATGGCAGTTTTCGCACGGACACCCTGGGGAGAGGAAAAGTATCAGCTGTGGATTCCGATCAACCGCAGTGAGAAAGCCATGCATCTGCCTCTGCCCGGAGAAGGATATGATCTGATCACCAAAAAGAAGTATACTTCCGAAGCGATTCTGGAACCCGGACAGGTTATGTATTTAAAATTGGATAAATAAGAAAAGCGAGGCATCGTGAAAGAAAAACGATGTCTCGCTGTTTTGGTTTATGTCACAAATAAGCTCGGCAGATACACCCAGTATGCAACTATAACACACCCCATTCCAAGGACAAACAGTATGTAAGCTGCTGTCTTCCGTAAGAACAGGGCAAAATCGGAAGGTGTCGTGTCCCAACCGTGGAAAAGCCGATACCGCAAAGTACTGAGCTGCCACATGAATTTCGGAAAAAGCAGCATAATACCCGCAAAAATCAGTATCGTCAAGCCGAGCAGAGACAGAATCTGCACGGTGTCGATCGTGTTGAGCCGGGCTTGCTGGAAATGATACTCATGTGAATGACCGCCGGAAAACATAACATCGTCCGGAATCTCACCCGGAATCCCTTTCTGTGCTGTCCCGCATAAAATGAGCAGTACCACAGCCGCAATCACGCCGAAGATGCAGAGAATACCCATGACTTTGTCCCGCGGCGGCACATAGAAATCCTCGGTTCTTTCCGCCATACCTTCCAGCTTGTCATCCAATTCGGCTTTATGCAATTCTGTTTCTTTTTCCGTCATGGGAGAGCCAAGTACAGCACCGCAGTCAACACAGGTACTCCTGTCATCGTTCTGGACGGTACCGCATTTCTTGCACTTTTTCATGGAAATACCTCTTGTTATCCGTATACCGTATAACAGTGTTTATTTGTCGGCCTTCTCTTTATTATAATGACAGGGGGAAAGATAGAACCGCTTCAGATCAATGGAAAGACTGTCGGTTTCATCCGGTAAAAATCCCATGGTTTTCGCCAGATCCGCATCACAGGCATTTTCGTCTAAGATCACCTTGGCAACACCGCAGCGGTACAAAAACGACATGGCAGTGCGCACCATGATAATCAGTACTTCTTCATCATATGTACCGGGGAAGGGTGTGACATTGTGGATAATCCCCGCTTCACCCCGGAAATAACACTGACAAATACCCAAAATCCCCAGAATTTTGCTGCCGTCATCGGTCACATTGGCAGCCAGATAACAAAAATCGCCGGGAAGAAATGCCGTACCGCAGACAGAACACAATTCTTCCTGCAAACCTTTATCTTCAACAGGTGTAATTTTAAACATACGTGTATTCTCCAAAGTTTGATATTCAGCGGATCTCCTTCAGATACTGTATTTCCGCATCCGTCAGATACCGCCATTTTCCGGCAGGCAGAGTGCCGAGATCCAATTCACCCATCCGGATACGGGTCAGCTGCAATACCTTTCTGTCGTGGTAAGCACACATCCGTCGGATCTGCCGGTTTCTGCCTTCATACAGCGTAAACTGTACCGTTGTGGCAGGATTGCCGTTTACTGTACGTTCCGCAATTTTCTGAACCGCAACGGGCTTGATCCTGTATCCGTCCAGCTCAATGGATTCACCCAGTTCCTTGATCTCATTTCCGGTCAGCTTACCGGCGAGAGTGGCTAAATAAATCTTGCCGATCTCATGGGAAGGGTGGGTCAGTTTGTTGGTCAACTCCCCGTCATCGGTACACAGCAGCAGACCGTCGGAATACATATCCAGACGTCCCACAGGATACAGCCGTTTCCCGGTATCCTTCAGAAGCTCACGGATCGTAGGACGATCTTTTTCATCGGACAGGGTGGTGACATAACCAACCGGCTTGTGCAGCATAATATAGGTGTATTTACGCTCACCGTTTATCAGCTGGGGTTTTACGATCTTTTGCTTATATCGCACCACATCTTTCGCCGGGTCGATTTTCTGTCCCATTACGGCAGGAATACCGTTTACCGTAACTTCGCCGGCAAGAATGGCGTTTTCCGCAGCGCGTCGTGAAAGAACACCGCAGTCGCTGAAATACTTTTGCAGTCGAATTTCTTCAGTCATGTTACACTCAAAAATATAAAAATTTATCCAAACAGTTTTTCAAAAAATCCCCGTTCATCCACAGGCAATTCCACACTTTCCACAGCTGACAGCGGCAGGGTGCCGATTTCCGTGCCGTGATTGAAAAAACGTACAGTCCCGATTGTGTCCCCCGCTGCTATGGGCGGATACACAAAATGGGGCGCCTCAACCACATGGGTAATCTCAGGCTCTCCGCAGCATACAAAGGAAAGGGAATCGGTATTGGTAATGGTCAGTTTCCCGTCAGAAGCACCGGTACAGGCGATCTCCCATGTATACTCCCCGCTTTCGGCAAGATTGACATTGGTATACCGGGAAAAACCGTAATCCAGCATGGCACGGTGGTCCTGCCAGTCATCCGGAGCATTCAGTGTGACAGCCACCAGACGGACCCCGTCTTTTTCCGCGGCAGACACCAGACAGCGTCCGCTTCTCTTGGTAAAGCCGGTTTTTACCCCGACCACATCGGCATATTGCTTCAGCAAACGGTTGTGATTCAAAAGCAGCCTTGTACCTTCGCCGTCTTTCAGGGGAATGGTTTTCTTATAGGTGGAAACCATCCGCGCAAAATCCGGGTTGTGCATCGCATAAACCGCTAATCTGGCAAGATCCTCCGCAGTGGTGTAATGCTCCTCATCGTCCAGTCCGTGGGGATTGGTGAAATGGGTATTCTGCAGACCCAGCTCCGCCGCTTTCCGATTCATCGCCTCGGAGAAAGCCTCAATACTGCCGGAAACCGCACAGGCAATAGCGGCAGCCGCATCATTGGCACTTTCCAGAAGCAGGGCATACAGCAGTTCCTCCAGCGTCAGTGTCTCACCGGCGGCAAGATAAACGGAAGAACCTTCCACACCCACCGCTTCCTCGGCAATACGGACAGGGGCAGTCAGATCCCCGTTTTCCAGTGCCACAAGGGCGGTCATGATCTTGGTGGTACTTGCCATCGGCAGACGTGCATCTTCCGCTTTGGCAAAGACAATATCCCCGGTAGTGGCTTCCATCAATACAGCCGCCTGGGCAGAAACGGAGATTTCCACCTCCGCCATCACAGGACGGATTGCAGACGAAAGCAGAAGGACGGAAAAAACAACAGCAAATATTTTTCGCATAGCAAACACTCCTAACAAACATCTCAAAGGTGCCGGACACAGCCGACAGATTCAATGTTAGTATGAAGAACTATGCGAAAAACATACGCCGGTCAGAGGGTGCAATCTGCGTCAGATCTGGTTGTCGTCACCTTTTTTGGCGAGAACACCCTTGAGTTTTTCAATCAGTTCGGGAGAATGTTCGATCAGGTTTACAATGGAGGAAACGGGATCGGAAGAACCACCGCCGCCGCCGGAAGGAGCAGCAGGTGCGTTGATGTTCAGCATATTGACCTGTCCTTCAGCGTTTACGATCAGGAAACCGACGGGCTGAACCGTAAGACCTGTACCGCCGCCGCCGCCGAAATTGTTGTAAACCGGCTTGCCGTTTGCTACAGGAGCATCCTTTTTCAGGTAATCCACACCGCCGGACGCATATCCGACAGTGATCTTGGATACGGGAATGATAATGGTGCCATTGGCGGTATTGATGGGATCGCCGATGATGGTGTTGGCATCCAGAATTCCTCTGATGGAATCCAGCGCGGTTCTGTTCATGTCATTCAGTTTGTGGTTATTTTCTGCCATATTAAAATCCTTTCTGCCGCAGCTCGCGGCTTAGGTTTACTTTTTCATTTTTGTACGGATAAAACCAACCAACAGGGAAAAGACGGTACGGAGTATGCCGCCCACACGTACCTGCAGGGTGATATCCAGATCAAAATCGGATTTTTCGCGGATATAATCCACTTTGACAACAATGCTGTTGTTCTTTGGTTTATGCAAACGGGTTTTGTTATCCAGAATCTCCAGCAGATACGCCGCTGCCTGCGAGATGATACCGAAATTCACAGCCGCAGACGCCGCATCCTTGCCGCCGACGATCACATGCAGTCTGTTGATTCTGCAGTGGAAACGTCCGAACAGGTTCGGCAGTTCATCCAGTACCAGCTCAACAAGTTCCAGAATACCGGAAATCTTTTCGCTGAGAGGCGTATCCGTTCCATGTTCCGCCGCATGCTGTTTGGCTTCTTCTTTCTTCTTGGCTGCCTGTTCTTTTTTCAGACGTTTGGCTTCCTTTTTCTGCGCCAGCTTCTGGTTCCGCTTTTCCGATGCGGCGGCTTCTTTTTCCAGCCGTTTCCGGTGTTTGTTATAAGTAAAATCCCGAAGATCTACATGGGTTTTCTTTTTTTTCTCCGGTATACGGAATAAGGTGATCGCTCCGATGCCGGCGGTCAGGGAGAAAGAATCATGCACTTTGATGCGCACACGGAGAGGAATCAGGCAAAGCAGGAGGATAAAGGCAGCTATACCTGCTAAGATATAGAGTATGATCATAGCCACTCCTCCTTGTCAAAAATTTCATTCGTCTTTGGCTTTTTCTGCCAGAACTGCGATTTCGGGAGACACTTCCACATTCTCCCCATTTTCATTGCGTACCTGCACAGAAGGCAGATCCCGCAGAGAATCCAGACCGAAAACTCTGAGAAAATCTTCCGTAGTCCGATACAGCGTGGGACGACCCGGTGCATCCAGCTTCCCACAGGGTTCGATCAGATTTTTTTCAATCAGTGCGTTCATGGCGTAGGAAGAATCCACACCGCGTACTGTATCCACAAAAGTTCTTGTGGTGGGCTGGTTGTAGGCAACAACGGCAAGAACTTCCAGCAGGGACTGGGAAAGATTTCCGCCGCGCCGTATACCAAGTGCTGTTTTGATATAAGAATGATAGGTTTCTTTCGTACACAGCTGACAGCTGTCGGGGAAGGTGACCACAACGATTCCTCTGGGGAAAGGTGTGTCGCTGTTGTAAATGGGTTTCCATTTTTCTACAATATCACGGCAGACAGCGGGTGTAACACCTAAAGTTTCACCGAGTCGGCTGTAGGTAAGGGGATGACCCGCCGCAAACAGACAGGCTTCCAATACCGCAAAGGCTTCCTCCATGGAAGAAACGCCGCCTTCCGTGTCCGGATTGAAATATACGTCCATATTGACTCCAAAAGTTGAAATTACGTGTATGGTGAGAGTAATCAGGAATATTCCGCAAGGGCTTCCAGAAATTCCGTATCCGGCTCGCGGGTAAGAACAATGTACACATGACCGGACAGATTGACAGCTTCTGTTGCGTCGGACAGCGTTTCTTCCTGCAGGGAAATATACTGTGTTTTCAGCAGTTCCAGTATGGAAAGAAATTTTGCGATCTGTTCGGAGTGGCTGACGGACTGCCGGAAGAATTTGTCCAGATAGACCTTGCCGGACTGCCGCAGTTTGTCAAGCAAATCCGAAGTAACCAGCTGAACCGGCACATGGGGCTGATTCACAATGGGATCGAAAATTTCGGTATTGTTTTTCTGGGTAATATGGGTTTCCGTCATGGCATGGATCAGCGCATTCCGCAGAAGTTCAGCATCATGGGGGGCAACGTAGGTTCGGTCAGGAGAAATATCATCCTGTTCCTTGACCATACGACCGCCGAAGACGGCAAACAGATCGGAAAGCTCAGCAGCGGCAAGCTTGGCACGCTGATATTCCAGAACCGTATCCCGCAGAGACATTCTGGGGTCTTCTTCGGTTTCGGTGTTCCGGGGCAGGAGCATACGGCTTTTGATGAGCATCAGCTCACTTGCCATATACAGAAACTCGGAAGCCACTTCGATTTCCATATCCAGATTCGCCTGGATATACATCATATACTGTTCACACAGAAGGGAAATGGGAATGTCATCAATGTTGATCTTATGCTTGATGATCAGCGTCAGCAGAAGATCCAGCGGACCTTCAAACTGATCCAGTTTATAATTTATGATTTCCATGATTCACCTTACAGAAAAGGCAGCAGTTCTACAAGCCAGAACATAACCGATGCCAGTCCGTTGACTAAAAATGACAGAATTCCGTCCAGGAAACCGAGATAAAGACAGATCAGCAGACCGAACTGGATGTACCGTTCATACTGCATGATTCCGAAATACAGCTTCGCCGGCAGGAAAACCAGAAAAATCCGGGAACCGTCAAGAGGGGGGATCGGCAGAAAATTGAATACTGCCAGAGAAATATTCAGAGAGAAGAAGGTTCTGAAAAGTTCCAGTGTGGAAAGCTGCAGACGGTAGGCGAATTCGCTTCCCGCAGGATTGGCAATGAAAATTCTTGCCATAATGCAGTACAGCAGAATGCCCACAAACCCCATCAGAATATTGGAAACCGGACCTGCCAGAGCTGTCAGCGCCATATCCCGTCTGGGCTTTTTGAAGTGACGGCTGTTGATGGGAACGGGACGCGCCCATCCGAAGTGGAAAAACAGCATACACAAAGTACCCAGAGGATCCAGATGCTTCAGCGGATTCAGGGTCAGTCTGCCGAGATTCCGGGCGGTAGGGTCCCCCAGCTTGTAGGCAACCCATCCGTGTGCCGTTTCGTGGACAGTCAATGCCAGCAGAACACAGGGAATGGCATACAGAAAACCAATCAGAGTGGAAATAAACTGATCCAAAGTTTCGGGACACCTCCTGTTTTAAGAATCCAGTTCGATAATATCGTCATAAGTCTCACGGCGAACCCCGATCTCACTCTTTCCACCGGAAATCAGAATCACCGGCGGACGGGGAATACGGTTGTAATTGGACGCCATGGAGTAATTGTATGCGCCTGTCACAAGCACCGCAAGAATTGTACCTCTTTCGGGCTTGGCAATGGAAATCCCTTCCGCCAGCAGATCACCGCTTTCACAGCAGCGTCCGGCGAGAGTACAGGGATAATCGGCAGGGGCATCCGCTTTTTCCGCATTGACAACGGTGTAACGGGACTGGTACAGGGTATAGCGGGGATTGTCCGGCATACCACCGTCCACGGATACATAATTGCGGAAACCGGAAACTTCCTTAACGGAACCGACGGTGTACAAAGTCGCACCCGCAGCGGCAACAATACTGCGTCCGGGTTCCATCATAATGGAAGGTTTGGGAATATCGAATTCCTTGCAGATCGCGTCAAATTCCTGACCCAGTCTGCGGATGTTGTCTTCATAATCAATCTGAGGATCGTCCTCGGTGTACCGTACACCGAATCCGCCGCCGATGTTCAGAACAGGTGCCAGATAGCCGTATTCTTCACGGACTTTGGCAACAAACGCCAGCATGATCTCTGCCGCTTCCTTGAAGGGATCAATATCGAAGATCTGGGAACCCACATGGCAGTGGAAACCGTCCAGACGGATATGTTCGGCATCCAGCGCCGCTTTTACGAAATCGTACGCCTGTCCGGTGGAAATGGCCATACCGAATTTGGAATCAATGTTGCCCGTGGAGATCTTTTGATGGGTATGGGGATCAATACCGGGGGTGATACGCAGAAGTACCGTGGCTTCCTTGCCCAGTTCGGCGGCAATGGAATCCAAGGCTGCAAGTTCATCCGGGCTGTCCACCACAATATGACCTACACCAAGCTCCAGGGCATACCGGAGATCGCCGTCCGTCTTGTTGTTCCCGTGGAAGAATACCCGTTCCATGGGGAAACCGGCAGCGCGGGCAGTGTGCAGTTCTCCGGGAGAAACACAGTCCGCCATCAGACCTTCTTCCGCGATGATCGCATAAAGTTTCTTGAAGCATAAGGCTTTACCGGCATAAATGGGAGTGGAATTGCCGCCGAAATGAGCCGCAAACTGTGCTTTGTACATACGGCACATATTGCGGACTGCATCTGTGTCCAGATAATAAGCAGGCGTGCCGTAGGTTTCGGACAGCTCCACAGCATCCAGAGAGCCGATGGTCAGATGACCTTTTTCATTGATATCGAAAGAGGGGTGCAGAAGCATATAAGCGAATCAGCCGTTATGTGGCTGTCCTTTCTGAAAAGTGGGTTCAGCCGAGGGCTTTGTTGATGGTCTTCCAAAGCTCATCCCGACCTTCATGATTCTTGGAGGAGTACAGTACATAGGGAATATCCGGCAGGTTTTCCTGTAGAAAATTTACAAAGGTTTTTCTTTCGGTACTGTTGAGCTTGTCGCACTTGGTACCGACGATAATAAACGGTGTTCCCGTCTGGGAGAGGTATTCAAGCATATCCCAGTCATCATCCGTAGGTCCGACACGGCTGTCGATCAGCTGACAAACCAGATAGAGGGAATCAATATTCTTGTTTTTCGTAAAATAACCGTCCGTAAGAGCGGACCAGCGTTTTTTGTCTTCCAGCGTCCGCTTGGCGTAACCATAGCCGGGCAGGTCGACCAGATACAGCTGCTTGTCGATGTTATAGAAATTCACAGTGATCGTTTTTCCGGGTTCGCTGCTGACTCGGGCTAAGGATTTCCGGTTCAGCAGGGAATTGATCAGTGAACTTTTTCCCACATTGGAACGACCGGAAAAGGCGATCTGCGGCAGTCTGTCACCGGGAAACTGCTTGGGCAGACCGGCGGAAACCTGCAGTGTGGTATTGTTGAAATTCAGTTTCATATATTCACCTGATTTGTCATGTTTCAGCGGGCATTGGATCTCTGCACATCTTCGGTATGCAGGGGCATATCAAAGGCTTCCGGTTTGCTTTCCTTCATAACCGCCGGCATTTCGATACCCGGTACGGAGGCATTCGGCGCACTCTGGCGGATAATGGCAATATCCAGTACTTCCGACAGATGGGCAACCGGTGTGAACAGTACTTCTTCCCGTACGACCGCGTCGATTTCTTCCAGATCCTTCATGTTGTCCTTGGGAATCAGAATATGACGGATTCCGGCAGTATAAGCGGCAGTGGATTTTTCACGCAGACCGCCGATGGGAAGGACACGTCCGGTCAGAGTGATCTCACCGGTCATGGCAATGTCGCCCCGTACAGGATTGCCGGACAGAGCGCTGACCAGGGAACAGGTAAGGGTAACCCCGGCACTGGGACCATCCTTGGGAACAGCTCCTTCGGGAACGTGGATATGTATGTCTTTGGTCTTGTAGAAATCGGAAGCAATACCGAGTTCAGCGGCATGCGCGCGGATATAGCTGACGGCAATATGGGCGGATTCTTTCATAACATCCCCCAGTGTGCCGGTTAGTTCGATTTTGCCGGTACCGTCCATGGGGAGTACTTCCACCTTCAGAAGGTCGCCGCCCACTTCCGTGTAAGCCAGACCGTTTGTCACGCCCACTTCGGCAGTACCGGAAATCACTTCGTCAATAAACTTCCGTCCGCCGAGGTAATCTTTTACATTTTCTGCCTTGATGGAAACGGACTTCAGTTCTTCTTCCACCAGTTTTTTAGCCGCTTTTCTGCAGAGAGAACCGATCTCTCTTTCCAGATTACGTACACCGGATTCTCTTGTGTATCCTTCGATCAGTTCACGGATGGCATCATCTGTGATCCGGCAGGTACGCTTGGACAAACCGTGACGCTTGAGCTGTTTGGGCAGCAGGTGATTCTTGGCGATGGATAGCTTTTCTGCAGGGGTGTAGGTATGCAGTTCGATGATCTCCATACGGTCGATCAGAGGACGGGGAATGGTGTCCAGCGTGTTGGCGGTGGCGATGAAGAAGCATTCGGAAAGATCCACGGGGAGTTCGATGAAGTGATCCCGGAAATTCTTGTTCTGTTCGCCGTCCAGGACTTCCAGCAGAGCAGACGCCGGATCCCCATGGGCATCGGAACACATTTTGTCCACTTCATCCAGCAGCATTACAGGGTTCATGGTACCGCACTGGGTCAGAGCAGTTACAATACGTCCGGGCATGGAGGCAACATAGGTTTTTCTGTGACCGCGGATATCGGATTCGTCACGGATACCGCCGAGGGAAACACGTACATATTTCCGCTTCATGGCTCTTGCAATGGAAGCCGCCAGAGAGGTCTTACCCACGCCGGGAGGACCTACAAGGCAGAGAATCTGATGGCGCAGTTCGGGATTGAGCTGCTTGACTGCCAGAAATTCCAGCAGTCTTTCCTTGATCTTCATTAACCCGTCATGATCCGCATTGAGAATTTTTCTTGCCGCATCCAGATCCACCCGGTCCTTGGAAACCTTGCCCCACGGAATTTCCAGACAGATATCCAGATAATTGCGCAGTACAGCTGCTTCGGGAGAACCGTAGGAAGTGCGCATCAGCCGGGAGAGTTCCTTGTTCAGCTTTTCCTCCACTTCCTTCGGCAGATGGGCAGCGGCGATCTTTTCGTAATATTCTTCATCATCACCGCCGTCACCCAGCTCATTCTGGACTGCTTTCAGCTGTTCTCTGAGGTAATATTCTCTTTGATTTTCATCAATCTGTTCTTTGACTTTTTTGTGGATATCCGCTTCCGTTTCCAGGAGCCGGATTTCGTTTTCCATAACAACAACGGCAGTTTCCGCACGTTTTGCCGGATCGAAGATCTCCAGAATCTGCTGCTTGTCTTCCACGCGCACAAACAGGCTGGAAGCAATGAAATCGGCAAGCAGACCGGGATTGGTAATGGAACGGGCAGCCAGCTGGAACTCATCGGATACGGGCGGCAGGAAATGGAGCATATCCCCCATGGTATCCATCAGCTCGTGTACCAGGGCCTCGCTGCGGATGTCGGAATGCTCACCGGTTACAGTCTTGGAGAGAACGTCTGCCCATAGACAGCCGTCTTCATTCTCAATGGCAATAACCTGACCTCTGCACATACCTTCGGCGATCACACGGATATTGCCGTCGGGCTTTTTCAGGGTCTGCTTGATCTTTGCCACACAACCCACGTGAGTCAAATCCTTGGCTTCGGGATCGTCACAGCGGATATCTTTCTGGCTCAGCAGAAATACATACATATCACCGGCACAGGCGATCTCGCAGGCTTTCTTGCTGATCTCCCGTTCCAGTTCAAAATTCATGGGAATGGCGGGGAATGCCACCAGTCCGCGCAGGGGAATCACAGGCAGACGGAGCTTTTCCACCTTTTCGATGAAACGTGCCATATATAATAAGTCCTTTCAGAAACGCAAAATGCAAAATTCTACATACAAATAAATGTAATCAGTATATTATAACACATTTCCGCCCGCAAATCCACAGAAGAATATGAATATTTGTAACTTTTTATTGTAAAGAAGCAAAAACGGGAAAATGACCGAAAAAATTTCGCAAAGTAGGTACGAAAATCAAAATATTCATAAAATCTTATAGATTTCCGGGGGTGAGTTACGATACAATACAGTAAGCAGAAATATTCACAGGCTTTTTTATGTGAAGGAGGTACGGACAGTGATTATCAGAGAAGACAGTGAATTTGAAAAAATGGTTGTGGAAGAACGGTACCATATCGCCGTACCTGTGCAGATCATTCAGTATGCGGACGGAAACACGGATTATCTGGTGTATTCTTTCTGCGAAAAGACAGCAGAAACGTTCGGGGAGAAATTTGCCGATCCCTTCGCGCCGGAAGCCATTGCCTGGCTGGAAGATGCCCTGAAACCAATCATGACGGAACTGGAATATGATACGGAAGCGTTTGTGCCCCATATTCACAGAGAATACCGTATGTCCGCCATGCCCGCCGAAACGGAAAAATCCCGCCTTGCGGAACTGCTGTCCGAACTGACAGAAGAAGACCGGGAAAATAGCATGGAAGTTCTGGAAGAATTTGAACTGGATCCGGATAACCCCGATGACCGTATGACAGTGATCCGCGAGGACGGCAGAATTGTGGCACTGGCTGCTGTAAACGATATGCAGGAGGATTCCGTTATCGAAATCACCGTGGAATGTGACCCGGATTACCGCCGCAGAGGGTACGGAAAGGCATGCGTTATTGCGTTGGCACAGTATTTTATGAAACGCGGTATGGAAGTAAAATATCTCTGCGAAGAAGACAACAAGGCGTCCATGGCAACCGCAGAATCCGCAGGCTTTACATTATACAGCCGCATACTGCCCATGGTGTATTACCGCCGGGATGCATCAGAAGAATAAGACACTGTAAGGAAAACAGGGCGAACCATTCCCTGTGTATGGAGGAATATTATGGCATTTGATGCCGGAATGCTGCGATTTGTAGTCAAAGAATGTACAGAAATACTGGTTGGGGGAAAGGTGGATAAGATCTACCAGCCGGGTAAAGAAGAAATCGTATTGGTGATCCGATGCGGCGGAAAGGACCACAGGCTTCTGCTGTCCGCAGGTTCAGCCGGTCCGCGTATCCACCTGACAGCCGCCAAACCGGAAAACCCCGCAACACCGCCGATGTTCTGCATGATGCTGCGGAAGCATTTTGTGGGGGCAAGACTGGCGAAAATTGAGCAGCTGGATTTTGAAAGAGCCGCCAGATTTACATTTGATACCCACGATGATCTGGGTTTCCCGACCCAGAAGCATATCATTGCGGAGATCATGGGGAAATTTTCCAACCTGATCATTACCTCAGCAGATGACAAGATCATCGGTGTACTGAAAAGCATCGACTTTACCACCAGTGAAAAACGTCAGGTACTGGCAGGGATGATCTACGAAATCCCCCCGAAGCAGGACAAAACCAATCCCCTGGAGCTGGATGAACGGGAGTTCAACCGCCTTGCTGCCGCCTGCGAACCCAGCAGATTGGCAGAGAAGTTTATCATGTCCAACTTCCTGGGTCTTGCACCGGTAACAGCCAGAGAAATCGCCTACCGGAGCTGTGGGCATACGGGCGGCACCATGGAAGAATGCGCGCCCTTGCTGAAGCAGTCTTTCTTCAACGTCATCAACGGTATCAGAGATGGTGTGGGAACGCCGGTTCTGGTACGGGATACCACGGGAAAACCGGTGGAATACTGTTATTGCGATATGACGCAGTATGAGAAGGAGTTTACGGTATCCGTCTGTGAAACCTTCGGTGAATTGGTGGATGCCTATTTCGAAGAACGGAGCCGAGAAGAACGACTGCACAAACGTGCGGCAGATATATTCAAACTCCTGTCCAATGCGGAAACCCGTATCACAAAAAAAATGGCACTGCAAAGGGAAGAGCTGGCAGCCTGTGAAGAAGGAGAGATCTGGAAACTGTGGGGGGATCTGATCACCGCCAATATTTACCGCCTGAACCGTGGTATGGAAAAGGCGGTTCTTGAGAATTACTGGAGCGAAAACTGCGAAACGGTGGAGATTCCTCTGGACAAACGGCTGACTCCGTCCCAGAACGCCCAGGCGTATTATAAAAAATACAACAAGTCCAAAGCAGCCAAAATCCACCTTACGGAACAGCTGCAGAAAGCGGAAGAGGAGCTGGCGTATATCTATACGGTACTGGATTCTCTGACCAGAGCAGAAACCGAAAGGGAAATGATGGAAATCCGTGACGAACTGTACCACAGCGGCTATGCTTCCAAAATGAAGAATTACACGGAAAAGAAGAAGCAGGCGCCCCTGATCCAGCGGTACGAAACATCGGAAGGGTACACGGTGTACTGCGGCAGAAACAATATTGCCAACGACCACCTGACCTCCCATCTGGCAGACCGGAACGACTGGTGGTTCCACGTAAAGAATCAGCCGGGCTCCCATGTGGTACTGGTATGCAAGGACGGCGAGGACGAACCCACCGAAACGGCATTTACGGAAGCGGCGATGATCGCGGCGTACAATTCCAAAGCGGCAGACGGTGTCATGGTACCGGTGGATTATCTGAAAGTACGGCAAGTCAAGAAACCTGCCGGCGCCAAACCGGGATTTGTGGTCTACTATACCAACTGGACCGCTTACGTCACACCGGATGCGGAAAAGGTCAAAGCCATGATGCGGAAATAACGATCAAAAAGGGATGTCGTATTAAGCAGGGGAGCGAAGAATTGCTGTGAAAATCTTCAGGGTAAGGAAAGCTTTAAAAAAGTTTTCCTTACCCTGAAAAATTTTATTTGCGACAGACCGTTTTATATATGAATTTTATCTGTGATACAGCTTCTTGGTTCCGTAAACCGGCTCGCAGGTCAGATGAATTCCCAACTTGCGGTAGGTGTCCACGTCAACCTGGGATACGATTACGCTGGAGTGTGCTTCACATCCGGCAAGCTGGGGCAGGCAGGCGAAAGCACGGCGGGCATATTCATCACCGGCGGCACTGATGGACAGTGCGATCAGAATCTCATCCGCGTGAAGTCTGGGGTTGTGGGAACCGAGGTTCTCCGTCTTCAGCTGGCAGATCGGCTCTAAGATCACGGGGGAGATCAGGTGAATGTCGTCGTCAATACCGGCAAGTGTCTTCAGCGCATTCAGCAGAGCCGCCGCGGAAGCACCCATCAGTTCCGAAGTCTTTCCCGTAACGATCATACCGTCCGGCAGTTCAATGGCTGCACTTGGACCGTCGGTCTGTGCCGCTTTGTCCAGGGCTGCCTGAACAGGCTTACGGGCATTTATGGTAATTCCGGCACGGTTCATGATCAGTTCCATCTTGTAGATGTCTTCACTGCCGGTCTTTCCCTTGGCTTTCTTCACCAGACAATCATAATATCTTCTGACGATCTCCATCCGTGCGGCATCGGAAACCGCTTCATCATCGTAAATACAGTAACCGGCCATGTTCACACCCATATCGGTGGGGGACTTGTAGGGGCAGGTGCCGTAAATGCCATCAAAAAGGGCTCTGAGAACCGGGAAAATTTCTACGTCGCGGTTGTAATTGACGGTAGTGGTGCCGTAAGCGTCCAGGTGGAAGGGGTCGATCATATTGACATCGGACAGATCCACCGTAGCGGCTTCGTACGCAATATTTACCGGATGGGTAAGGGGAAGATTCCAGATGGGGAAGGTTTCGTATTTCGCGTATCCGGATTTGCATCCGCGGATGCTGTCCTGATACAGCTGGGACAGACAGGTTGCCATTTTGCCGCTGCCGGGACCGGGGGCAGTGACCACAACCAGTTCCCGTTCCGTTTCGATATATTCATTTTTACCGTAACCGTCCGGGGACAGGATCAGCTTGGTATTGGTGGGATAACCGGGGATAATATAATGCTTGAAAACACGGATACCCAGATTGGTCAGCCGTTTGATAAACAGATCTGCGGCAGGCTGGGAAGCGTACTGGGTGATAACAATACTGCCCACATACAGACCGCGTTCTCTGAAAGCATCCATAAGCCGGAGGGCATCCATATCATAGGTGATCCCCAGATCGGCACGCATTTTATTCTGTTCAATGGCAGCTGCAGATACAACGATGACGATTTCCGCCTGATCCTTCAGCTGCATCAGCATATTGATCTTGCTGTCGGGTGCAAATCCGGGCAGTACACGGGAAGCATGATAATCATCAAAGAGCTTACCGCCGAATTCCAGATAGAGCTTGCCGCCGAAGTCGTTTATTCGTTCCAGAATTTTTTCCGTCTGG
This sequence comes from Clostridia bacterium, assembly GCA_017467815.1. Lineage (GTDB taxonomy): Bacteria > Bacillota > Clostridia > Oscillospirales > CAG-272 > UMGS1696. Next base: position 11,601 of record JAFUKI010000052.1, on the reverse strand, counting down.
AGTGCATTATATTTGTCGTTGTCAAATCCTTGTCTCATCATAACATCCTATAACATACCCGAAGGCAGAAAACCTTTCAAAAAAATCACATAGATATATTATAATACACAATTCTCAAAAGTGCAAGTGTTCCCGACAAAAAAGGTGGGGACAGGAATGTAGAATTTTCTGTATTTCTGTCCGTACCGCTTTTGTCGGCTGTACTTTTTCAGTATTTGCAAATGTGGGGGAAATATACAAGAAACAATTCCGGAATCCAAAAACATCCTGCATTGTAATAACACAGGATGTTTCCAAAAATATACTTTTTTTATATGCCCTTAATACCGGTTATCGAAAATTCTGGTGGATTTCTTTTCGCTTCTGGGCAGTTCTCCGATGGATACCGCTTTCGGTTCTACCATAAGACCGACCCGTGCTTTGAATACGCTCTGCACTGTCTTTTCCACTTCCTTTTTCACAACACCGGCATCGGTTTCAAAGAACAGCGTCATAATATCCTTACCGTTTACATGGTCAATCATAACCTGATACTCACTGCTGACACCTTCCACTTCACGGAGTACATCCTCTACCTGACCGGGGTAAATATTCACACCCTTGACCTTGATCATGTCGTCACTCCGTCCGATAATACGGTCGATACGGGGATAGGAAAGTCCGCAGGAGCAGGGTTCGGGAACAATACGGGACAGGTCGTGGGTACGGTAACGGATCAGCGGCGCACCTTCTTTGCGCAGGGTGGTGATTACGATTTCACCGATTTCCCCGTCCGGTACATTCTTGCCGGTTTTGGGATCAATGATTTCCAGATAAATATAATCATCCCAATAATGCATCGGTTCATCCTTTTCACAGTTGATACCTATGCCGGGACCGTAGATTTCCGTCAGTCCGTAAATGTCGTACAGTTCAACACCAAGCTCTCTCGAAATTCTGGCGCGCATCTTGTCACCCCAGCGCTCAGAACCGATCACACCTTTTTTCAGGCAGATCTTATCACCGATACCCCGCTTTTCGATTTCTTCCGCCAGAAGAAGGGCATAGGAAGAAGTAGCGCAGAGAACGGTACTTTTCATATCCATCATCATTTTTAACTGTTTGTCGGTGTTGCCGGGACCCATGGGGATCGCCATGGCACCCAGTTTCTCACAACCCAGCTGGAAACCGATACCCGCCGTCCAGAGACCGTAACCGGGCGTGATATGAATCCTGTCGGCAGCGGTAATACCGGCAACCGCATAACAGCGCGCAAACATATCCGCCCAGTCCTCTACGTCCTTTCGGGTATAGGGAATAATAATGGGCGTCCCCGTTGTACCGGAGGAAGAATGGATGCGGACGATCTGTTCATCGGGTACCGCCTGATTGCCCAGGGGATATACTTCACGGAGTTCCGCTTTTTCGGTGAAGGGAAGGGATTCAAACTGTTCGGGGGTAAGCAGTTCATCAGGATCGATGTCTGCCAGTTTATCTTTGTAAAGAGGTGTCTGGAAATTCTTCAAAGCGCGCAGTCTTTCACGCACGAGAGCAAGTTGGAATTTGTTGATTCTCATGGAAGTCTCCATTCTGCCGTTCAAGGCTATTTAAATAATGTGTATTATTGGTAATTTTATCGGACACTGCGCGCACCAAGCTCCACTGCCTGCAGATTCATTGTATGGAATTTCTCCGGTAAAGTGGTTCTGATGATTTCGCAGAGATCGTCTGTGGTGATGTTCATTTCTCCGGAAGCGGCAGCAGCACCGAGCAGAGCCATGTTCAGTACCTTGGCTGACCCGCAGATGCGAATGAGTTCCTCGCCGTCCACTTCGATCAGACGGATGTTCTCATCCCGGAGATACGCAAACATGGCGTCTCCGCTGTAGTCAGTCGTTGAAAGGGCATCCGTAACCGGTTTTACAGCGGTATTACTTACAATGGCTGTCCCGCCGTCCTTCAGATAGGGCAGATTCCGTACTGCTTCCGCCGGTTCAAAGGCGATCAGCACATCTGCCCGTCCCAGAGGAATCAGGGGAGAATACGCCGCTTCCCCGATACGCACATGACTGGTAACGGAACCGCCGCGCTGTGCCATGCCGATGGTTTCCGCCGTATGAGCGGTTTTTCCCTGGCGAATGGCTGATTTGGCAAGGATTTTGGAAGCCAGAACAGTCCCCTGACCGCCGACACCGCAAAGTAAAATATTCAGCATGATCCCATCCTCCTTACGCTTCATATTGAATAGCACTTACCGGACAGATACCGATGCACAGTCCGCATCCGTAGCAAAGTCCGGTGTCGATACGCACTTTTTTGCCATCCTTGATCAGACCGGGGCATCCCAGCTCACGGAGGCACTTGCGGCAGCCGATACATTTTGCCGTATCCACAGCACACAGTTTTTCCGGCTTGAACAGTGCAATACAGGGGGCGCGGAAGATAATGGCGGAAACCCCTTCGTGATCTGCCGCGTGCTGTACCGCTTTCACTGCCGCATCCTGATCCAGAGGATTCACTACGGCAATATCGGTAATACCAATACCCCGAAGCGCCCCTTCAATGTCAATCTTCGCAGCCACTTCACCCATGACATTCTTCCCGGTGTTGGGATTGGGCTGATGACCGGTCATGGCGGTGGTGGAATTGTCCAGAATTACAGCTACCATATTGGCATTGTTGTATACCGCATTGGCAAGATTCGGCAGTCCCGTGTGATAGAATGTGGAATCTCCCGTGAAGGAGAAGCATACTGTATCCGGCTGAACACGGGAGATACCCTGCGCAACGGTAATACCGGCACCCATACAGAGACAGGTATCCGTCATATCCAGCGGCATGGCATTTCCCAGGGTATAGCATCCGATATCCCCGGCGAAAACTGCCTTTCGTCCCTTCATTGCCTGTTTGACCGCATAGAAGGACGCTCTGTGGGGACATCCTGCACACAGAACCGGCGGACGTACGGGCAACGCGGGCGGCGCTTTCCGTACCGGCTGGGAGGGTTTGGCGATACCGAGATATTCAGCAATGATATCCATAAGTCCGTTGACGGTATTTTCTCCGGCAGAAGGTGTGGTACCGTCTGTTTTTCCGCGGATCACCCGGCAGAGCTGCTTCTGACCCAGAAGGGCGAACAATTCTTTCTCGATCACGCCATCCAGTTCTTCGCACACCAGGATTTCGTCGGTGTCTGCCAATAATTCCATGGCAGTGTCTTCCGGAAAAGGATGGGGGATACCCACTTTCAGCAGGGGAACCTCCGCACCCAGAATGGACAGTGCTTCCTTTACATAGGCGTAGCTGACACCACCGCAGGCAATGCCTTTTCTCCCTTTACCGGATGTGTATGTATTGTAAGCAGAGGCGGAAAGAGTGTGGCGAAGTTCTCTGTTCCGTTCTTCGATTCGTTTGTGGGCAGCATAGGAAAGCTTCGGGAAGATAACCCAACGGGAATCTTTCACAAATCCTTCCGGTACACGGCTCTCTCTTGTTTCCGGTACTGCAATGGTGGCATAAGCATGGCAGATTCTTGTGGTGGGACGCAGAATAACCGGCGTACCGTATTTTTCCGACAGGGCAAATGCATCTCCCACCATGGCAAAGGCTTCTTCCGGCGAGGACGGGTCAAAAACGGGCAGCTTGGAGTAAGCACCGAATGTACGGGTATCCTGTTCCGTCTGAGAAGAAATCGGACCGGGATCGTCCGCCACGAGAATTACCATTCCCCCTTTTACTCCAACATAGGAGAGGGACATCAGCGGATCGGATGCCACATTCAGACCTACCTGCTTCATGGTTACCATAACCCGCGCACCGGCATAGGCGGCACCGGCAGCGATTTCCAGAGCCGTTTTTTCATTTACGGACCATTCCACATAAATATCACCGGGATTGTGTTTCGCCACGGATTCCAGTACTTCGGTGGAAGGTGTTCCGGGATAACCGGTAACCACTTGAACCCCGGCACAGATTGCGCCGAGACCGATGGCTTCATTTCCCATGATCAACTGTTTTGTCATATTGTATCCTCCTTTCAGCAACATCAAGTTGACATTATTTCTGTACTTTGTGTACGGTCAGCACAGTGTCCGATACGGTAAAACCGATCTCCAGACTGCCGAAGGGCATATAATACATCCTGTCCGGTGCATTCTGATAGCTCGGTCTGGGATCCTGTGCAAGAATCTGTATAAGAACATCCTGCTTTTCCGCCGGGATTTCCTGAAGCAGTTCGGGCGGAATCACCACATCCAGCGTCCCTTCCTTCTGCTGCAGGGCGAAACCGCCGGAAGCACCCGGATGGGAATCGGTGTAGGGCAGGTAGGGTTTGATATCGTAAATAGGCGTACCGTTCATCAGATCCGCACCGGTTACGTGCAGTACGGGACCATATTCCGTATCCGTATCCACCCCCACAAGCTTCACGGAGGAAAGACCGATGGGATTGGGACGGTTGGGGGAACGGGTCGCGAAAACCCCCATTCTCGTATTTCCCCCTAACTTCGGCGGGCGTACCGTGGGAGACCATTCATCCGCACTCTGCCGCTTTCTGACAACTTCGGAAAACTGCCAGAGCAGCCATAAATGGGAATATTGTTCCAGCCCCCGAAGAGCACTGGGATCACGGTATTCCGGCTCGAAAACGATAAGGGAATCCATACCGTCCACCAGCCCGCTTTGCCGGGGAATACCGAATTTCCCGGAATAATCATTGTAAATATACGCGATAATACGCAGTACACAGTCTTGAGACATAGAGGAAGATCTTCTTTCTGACCGCTTGAAAAAGCAGCAAAATATCATATTATTATAATGACATATTATAGCACGAAAGCCGGATCAATGCAAGTGAAAAAACATAGATCCAAGAAAATGTGCGAAAAATTCACAAAGAAACACTTGACTGAACGGGATATTTGTGGTATTCTTATAATAATTTTGTGGAATTCTATGGAAAATGAACGGCAAAAAACGCCGTAAAAAGACCTTGTAAATATTCACTATAGACGAAAATATAAGATAAATGCAAAAAAAATGCGTTTTTTTATAAAAAATACTTATTTTCCTATTGAAAAAACACAAAAAATCATGTAAAATATAGTATAGTATATACAAGACATATTTTATATAAATCTTGAAAGGAGCTATTTATGTCCAATCGTCTGTTTCAGGGTATCATTCATCAAATGAGAGACGCAGTGGATCGTGTAATCGGTGTGATTGATGATAACGGTGTCATCGTTGCCTGCAGTGAACTTGTTAAAATCGGAGAGATGCGTCAGGGCGTGAGAGATGAACTGGCATACACCACCGAAGCTATCACATCCGGCGGATATACTTACAGACCCATCGGCGCAGGTTCCAAGTGGGAATACATTGTTTTTATTGAGGGAGAAGACAAGTTTGCGGAAAAGATGGTAACTGTTCTGGCAGTATCTCTTTCCAATATCAAGAATCTGTATGATGAAAAATACGATAAGAGCTCCTTTATCAAAAATATCATTCTTGATAATATTCTTCCCAGCGATATTTACATCAAGTCCAAGGAACTCCGTTTCAATGCGGAAGAGACTCGCGTGGTTTTCCTGATCAAGTTCCACTCCAAGTCCGATGTTCTGTCCTTTGATATGGTACAGAATATTTTCCCGGATAAGAACAAGGACTATGTAATTTCCACCAGCGAACAGGATATCGTTCTGGTGAAGGAACTGAAAGCCAACAGCGATATCAAGGAAATCGAAAAGATGGCAAAGAGCATTGCCGATACGCTCAATTCCGAATTCTACACCAAGGTATCCATCGGTATCGGTACGATCGTGGACAACATCAAGGATCTCGCCCGTTCCTATAAGGAAGCCCAGGTTGCTCTGGAAGTCGGTAAGGTATTTGATACGGAAAAGAACATCATCAGCTATGAAAACCTGGGTATCGGCCGTCTGATCTATCAGCTGCCCACCACCCTCTGTGAAATGTTCCTGCAGGAAGTATTCAAGAACGGCAGTCTGGATTCTCTCGACAGAGAAACCCTGATGACCATCCAGTGCTTCTTTGAAAACAATCTGAATGTTTCCGAAACATCCAGAAAGCTGTTTGTACACAGAAATACACTGGTTTACCGTCTTGAGAAGATCCGCAAGCTCACCGGTCTGGATCTGCGCGAATTTGACCATGCCATCACCTTCAAGGTAGCCCTGATGGTCAAGCGTTATCTGACAACCAAACCTGTGAAATATTGATTTTCTGCATCAAAACAATAAATAAACCCCGTGGGGCTGCATATGCTGTGCCGGTCGGAGAGAGCGTATCTTTCCGGCTGTACGGATATGCCGTCCCCGTATGTGTTTTATACAAAGATTATTTCAAAAATAGAAATGCTTTGTTCAGAAATATTGTTAGGTTGCCCGAACAGCGAATAAAAACAACGGATTCCCCAGGAGAGGAAGTATATGATTGATTTTGTAAACGTAAAAAAAGCATACCCCAACGGTACATTTGCGCTGAAGGGTGTGAATCTTCACATTGACGACGGCGAATTTGTATTCATCGTGGGTCATTCCGGTGCCGGTAAGACCACATTGATGAAACTGCTGCTCCGTGAAGAAAGACCCACATCCGGTAAACTGATCGTAGGCGACTACAATCTTACCGAGATGTCCAATTTCAAGGTGCCTTACTACCGCAGAGAGCTTGGCGTGGTATTTCAGGATTTCCGTCTGTTCCCCAAAAAGACCGTGTACGAAAACGTAGCCTTTGCCATGGAAGTAGTGGGAACACCCAAGAAGATGATCCGCCGGAGAGTACCCGCTATTCTGAATACCGTGAATCTGGCGGAAAAGCAGGACTCCTTCCCCCAGGAAATTTCCGGTGGTGAACAGCAGCGTGTAGCCCTGGCAAGAGCTCTGGCGAATAATCCCAAGATCATCATCGCCGATGAGCCTACCGGAAACATCGACCCGAAAATGTCTCTGGAGATCATGAACCTGCTGATCAAGATCAACAAGCTCGGCAAAACCGTTATTGTGGTTACCCATGAAAAGAATCTGGTGGATTACTACAAACAGCGTGTTGTACATCTGAAAGACGGACTCATTACCGAGGATAAGGTGGGAGGTATGTTCCAGTGAAACGATACAGCCTGTTTTATTTTATCGGTCAGGCATTCAGAGGACTGTGGCGCAACGGCGTAATGTCCTTTGCCTCCATTGCGATTCTGATGAGCTGTCTGGTGGTTATCGGCGGCTTTACGCTGCTGGTATATAATATTGATGTCAACCTGGAAGATTTCGGTCTGCAGAATGAAATCATTGTATATCTGAATTTTGATCTGGAAGAGGAAGCCATCGTTGCCATCGGAGACAAACTGGACTCTCTGGATCACGTGGAATCGGTCACGCGTACCACCAAATCCCAGGCTCTTCAGCAGATGAAGCAGGAGTATGAGGTGTACGCCGACGTAACCGAAGAGGAGAATCCGCTGTCCGATTCCTTCACCATCATCTATCAGGAAAACGAAAAGGTGCCGGAACTGAAATACCAGATCCAGCAGATCGAAGGCTACCGTAAGCTCAGCGACAAAGCCGACCTTGCCTCCACTCTGGAAAGCTTCAAAAACGGTATTATGCTGATTTTCATCTGGTTCCTTGCCATTCTGGTGGTTGTCAGCGTGTTCATTATCGTGAATACCATCAAGCTGTCCGTGTTCGCAAGACGGCATGAAATCAGCGTCATGCGGTACGTGGGCGCCACGGGATGGTTTATTACCCTGCCGTTTGTGATTGAAGGTATTATAATCGGTCTGGTATCCAGTATAACCGCTTATTTTGTGGAATGGTATTTCTACAGCTACATCGAAACCATGGCGACTGAAGATATGAAGATGATCACCATCGCCTCCTTTGACAGCATCTATCTGTATGTTCTCATCGGATTCATCGGACTTGGTGTTCTTACCGGTATCATCGGTTCTTCCATTTCACTCGGAAAATACCTGAAGCAGTAAACAGCAAAGCAACATATGCGGAAAAATCCGCAGGGAGGTATATATTGAAAATATCCCGTAACAGAATAAAATCTTTTTTCGGAATATGCCTGTGTCTTTTATTGACAACATCGTTTCTTTCCTCAAAACCCTTGTCCAACGCCGGACTGACAGATGCCACAGTGCAGTCTTATGAACAGCAGCTTGCGGAAATATCCAAGCGCCAACAGGAAGCACTGAACAATCTGCAGCAGGTGCGTAACGAACAGGCAAGCGCCATGGAACAGAAAGCGGCATATGACAGCCTGGTGGATCTGGCAGTCAAGAAGAAGGAACTGGCAAAAAAACAGTACGATTCCATTGTGGAACAGATCGCCAGCAAGGAAGAAATGATCGCGACAGCCACTGTCAATATCGAAACCAAATATCAGGCATTCCTTGACCGCATGGTAACGGTTTACGAAGAAGGGGAAGTCAGTTATCTGGAACTGATACTGGGTGCCCAGAGCCTGACGGATTTCTTCAACCGTATTGACACCGTCAACACCATCCGGGAATATGACAAACGGGTAATCGAATCCCTGAAACAGAACAAGGCCGACCTGGAAGAAGCACAGCTTGCTCTGGTTGAAAGCCTTGCTTTGCAGGAAACGACAATGAAGCAGTACGAACAGAGTATTGCCGATGCCCAGAAAATTTCCGACGAAGCCCTTGCGTATATGCAGTCGCTGGAAAATGACGAAGCAAAATGGCTGGACAAATACTACGAAAATCTGGCTCTGGAAAAAGAACTGGACGCCCAGCTGCAGCAGTATCTGAAGGAACTGGCAGAAAAGAATAAGTCCAATTATGTCGGCGGCGTTATGGGCTGGCCCCTGCCGCTGGATGTAAAGTATTATGTTTCCTCGGAACAGGGCTGGCGTAAGCTATGGGGTATGGATGACTACCACTATGGCATTGACCTTGCCTGTGCAGCCAACACGGAAATTTATGCGGCAAACGCGGGGGAAGTGGTTACCAGTACCTATCACAACAGCTACGGCAACTACGTCCTGATCGACCACGGCGGCGGAAAGGCGACATTGTACGCCCATATGAACCAGCGGCTTGTCAATGTGGGAGACAAGGTGGAGAAAGGTCAGCTTATCGGCAAGGTGGGTTCCACGGGAAATTCTTCCGGTAACCATCTGCATTTTGAAGTCCGTGAGAACGGCGAGGTCCAGAACCCCAGAAACTACATCAACCTGCCGTAACAGGCGGTGAAATGTATCCTGCTCAGGGAAGCGGGAAATAAATATCAAACATAAGGAAAATAGTACCAATATGAAGAAAATTTCAATAGGTGCAGCGATTGCGGTAACCCTTGTGGGATGCCTGTTGACTTTTGAAACAACCTACCTTGTTCTGCAGAACAAATATGAAGAAAAGTCTGTAAATGAAATCATTTCCGCACCGGGAGAAACCGAATCTTCCGGCGAGGTGGATGAAGGTCTGGAAGTCAGCTCGGAATTCATGTACAAGCTGGTAACCAAACTGGAAGAAGTGGATTATCTGTACCGGAACTACTATATCGGTGAGATTGACGATGATAAACTGATCGACATGACCATTTCCGGTTATGTGGCAGGCACCGGGGATGATTACGCAAATTATTACAATGCGGAAGAATTCCAGGAAATGCTCAGCGATCTGGAAGGGGAAATGTCCGGTATCGGGATCAACGTAATCTATAATACGGATCTCCATGTGATTGAGGTACTCAATGTTATGCCGGATTCTCCCGCACTGGAGGCAGGTGTACAAAGCGGGGATCTGATCATTACTGTGGGCGAAGATCCGGTGGAATACGTTGAAGAGATCGGATACTATGCCGCCGTTGCCAAGCTGCAGGGTAAAGAGGGAACAGAAGCGATTTTCTCCGTAGCCAGAGGCGAGCATTATGAAGAAACCGTGGATTTCCGTATTACCCGCGCCAAGATCACAGAACAGACGGTAATGCATCACGTATACGGACCGGATGCCACAGTGGGGGTTATCAAAATCACCGGTTTTGATTCCAAAACACCGGAACAGTTCGTGGCAGCCGTGGAAGATCTGACCGGGCAGGGCTGTACCGATCTGGTGGTTGACCTGCGGTACAATCCCGGCGGTGAACTGTCGTCCATCGTAACGGTATTGGATTATATCCTGCCGGAAGGACCGATCATCCGCATTTTTGATGCCCAGGGCAACGAAGTGGATTCCTATTATTCCGAAGCAACAGAGCTGGACATCCCCATGGCAGTAGTTGTCAATGGCAGTACGGCAAGTGCGGCGGAACTGTTCACCAGCGCACTGCGGGATTACGAAAAAGCCGTTATCGTCGGTACAACCACCTACGGAAAAGGCTGTATGCAGACCACGGTACCGCTGTCGGATGCAAGTGCGGTATCCATCACTTATCGTATGTATAATCCTCCCTACGGTGAAAACTACCACGGCGTAGGTATCACACCCCACATTGAAGTGGAACTGGCGGAGGAACTGCAGAATAAAAACATTTATAAGATCACAGATGAAGAAGACAATCAGCTTGCCGCTGCTGTAGCTGCCCTGAAAGAATAAACAGGCATAAGCGGACGGAAATCTGATATAATGACAATGCAATAAACAATAACAGGAGAGTACAGGAAAATGGAGCAGTCTAAGAAGATCAAGTACACAGTCGAAGGTCACAAGGCTATGTTGGACGAACTGGAATACCTGAAAAAGGTAAAAATCGAAGAAGTTAAGGTAAGCCTGGCAGAAGCACGTTCCTTCGGCGACCTGTCCGAAAACAGTGAATACGATGAAGCCAAGAACGAACAGGCAAAGGTGGTTTCCCGTATCGCAGAACTGGAAGAACTGCTGGAACACGCTGAGATCGTGGACGAATCCGAATTCAAAGCGGACGTAGTCAACCTGGGTTCCACCGTTAAGGTACTGGATATGGAATACGATGAAGAACTGGAATATAATCTGGTAGGTACCAACGAAGCCAACCCCATGCTCGGCAGAATTTCCGACAGAAGCCCCATCGGTGCAGCCATGATCGGCGCAAAGGAAGGGGACATTGTAACAGTACACACCCCCAGCGGCGAAACAAAAATGAAGATTCTTGCCGTATCCAGAACAAAAAACAACGGTTGATAGATAAGAAAGGCAGTTTAATATATGGCAAACGAAAATAACAACAACGCAGCTCCCCAGATGACAGAAAAGGAACTCAGCGAAATTCTGCAGGTCCGCAGAGACAAGCTGAAGGCACTGCAGGACGCAAACGCAGACCCGTTCCAGATCACCAAGTACGATGTAACCCACCATGCAGAAGATATCAGAAATCAGTATGATGCACTGGAAGGCAGTGAAGTAGCCATCGCCGGCCGTATGATGTCCAAGCGTATCATGGGTAAGGCATCCTTCTGCCATGTACAGGACCTGTCCGGCAATATGCAGGTGTATGTTGCCAGAGACAGCCTGGGTGAAGAATCATATGCAGGCTTCAAAAAGTTTGACATCGGTGATATTATCGGTGTAAAGGGGACAGTATTCAAGACCAAAACCGGTGAAATTTCCGTACACGCAGATTCCATCACGCTGCTGTCCAAGAGTATCCAGCCCCT
>JAFUKI010000005.1 GCA_017467815.1 Clostridia bacterium | reverse complement strand
GGCTGTAAATCCTGTCACGCCATGTATGAGAACGCGCTGGAGACGGCAGGAAAGTACGGCATGTCCGGCGAGGTGGCGTACATCACCGATATGCCGAAGATTACCGGCTACGGCGTGATGAAGCTGCCCGCACTTGTGATTGACGAAAAGGTGGTTTCGCAGGGCAGGGTGCTCAAAGCCGGTGAAATCGAAAATCTGATGAGAAAGGCGGGTGTGATCGATGGCTAAGCGCGTTGCTTCTGTGGATAAAAAACGATGTGCCGCGTGCGGAGCCTGTCTTTCCGCCTGTCCGAAGGGCGCGGTATCCGTACACAAAGGCTGTTATGCCGTGATTTCTGCGGATGTCTGCGTCGGATGCGGCAAGTGCGGGAAGGTGTGTCCTGCGGGATGCATCACGGTAAAGGAGCGTGAGACAAATGAAGCGTAAGTGGTATGACTACCTCTGGATCTGGACGATTGTGTATTTCGCGCTCGGATTCTTCAATATCCTGTTCGCATGGCTCGGCATGATCGACTTCCTCGTTCCGCTGGGATTTGCCCTCTTCGGAGGGAATAAATACTTCTGCAACCGATTCTGCGGCAGGGGACAGCTCTTTGCAAAGCTCGGCGGCAGCTGCAAATGCTCCCGGAACAAGCCCACGCCGAACTGGATCGCATCGAAGTGGTTCCGGTACGGATTTCTTGTATTCTTCCTCACCATGTTCGCCGTGATGATCTTCAATACATACCTTGTCGCCGCCGGAGCGGAAAATCTGAAGGAAGCGCTCAAGCTGTTCTGGATGTTCCGCGTGCCGTGGGGATGGACGTACACTGCCGGACTGGTCCCGGACTGGATCGCCCAGTTTGCGTTCGGGTTTTACAGCATGATGCTGACCTCCACGCTGATCGGACTGATCGTGATGGTGCTGTTCAGACCGCGGTCGTGGTGCGCCTTTTGCCCGATGGGAACGATGACGCAGATGATCTGCAAAATCAAAAACAGGGGTGAGAGGGAATGACTGCCCTCGGCTCCGATGAAACAGCTATATTAAAAATTCTGACGATAAAGGAGAACCAACCATGCCAAAACTCATCCACATCACGGATTTGTACCACCCGCACGCCGATCCCGACGACCACTTCGACCTTGCGCAGATTTTCGCTCTTGTAAAGAAAGGGGATATCGAGCTGTGTCAGGTTATCATCGACTGGCCGGCGTTCGATTTCCATGGCGATCCCGCGCTTGCCGCCGTTGCACAGATGAATCTGTTGTCCGGCAGGAATGTTCCGGTGACCGTCGGTGCCGATATCGGCAGACTGCGCGGCAGACCGGAGCTCTGGAAGAATGCGTCTCCCGAGGACGTCAAGGCGGCTGACCGCATCCTCGAAATCCTCCGGAATTCTGACGAAAAGGTTTACATCACGATCGTCGGCGGATGTCTGGATACCGCGATTGCGCTCGCACGTGATCCCGATGCGTTCCGTGAAAAATGCGCCGGAATCGTTCTCAACGCCGGATCGGGCACGAATACCGAAAATCTGGAGTGGAACGTAAACCTCGGCAGAGTGGAGTACAGCGCGATTTTCTCCGCTCCCTGTCCGATTTACTGGAACCCGTGCTTTGACAACATCGAAACCGGTCAAGGCAGGTACAAAACCTACTGGAAATTCCCGATGAAGCGCGTGTTCTCCGAGGCGAGCAGCCGTCTCAACGCGTATTTTATCTACATGCTCACGAAGAATCCCGACGGAAAGTACCTGCGCGTTCTCGATCAGGCTGTCGATGAAACGGTTCTGACCGAATGGGGCGAGGCTGACCGGAACATGTGGTGCACCGGCTCAATTTTCGGCATTGCCGGTCTGACGGTGAGCATGGACGGAGAGATTCATCCCGCAGACGCATGTGCCGATCCCGTGTATTCCTACGAACCGATCCGCGTCACCTGTGACGGAAACGGTGTGACGACGTGGGAAAGCCTTGAGGGAACCGGATGCACCGATGACACTGCCGCGCCGCGGTATATTTTCCGGATCAATGACGAAGAAAGGTACGCCGAAGCGATGACGAAAGCGCTGGCGGAAATTCTGAAGCAGCTGTAAGCGGCAAACTGTCCGCAAATCCGTTCATTTCGGTGATATATTATCCTGTTGTAATCAAGTACCGCATAACTCCGGCAAATCCGGCGGATACTGAACCAATGACAGGAAAGGGAAGCGGAAATGAACAGAACGGGACAGAAACCAAAAACGGATCTTACGCAGAAGAAGCGGGCGGAATACGAGCGGCTCTGGCTGACGTACTACAACGATACTCTATATGCGAAGGGAATCATCACGGAAGAGCAGCGGAACCGTATGCGGATACGGATCGTGAACCGCAGTGCCGCCGCGGGAAGATAACAGTTGAAAAGAGGATTGCAGACGCTTTCCTCTTTTTTTGTGTTTTTTCCGGTGCGGCGAAATGGATGAAATATAAAAAATGTATGGTTTTTTCGGTGCTTTGACATATATTTCCACGATTCCCGCAGGTTTTATGCCGAACTTTCATTGACATAAATTGCATTCGGTGTTATAATGTAATTTGAATAAAAGTGTAGGTTTATACGGAATTTGGAAGTTTTACGAATGACCGGATTCCTGCATGATAATCAACGGAACGACAGCGGGAGGGAGCGCAGGTATGTATAAAAAATTTGGAAAGCGGATGCTTGATATTATTCTGTCCGCATCTGCACTGATAATTCTTGCTGTCCCGATGCTCATGATCGCTGTAATTGTGAAGCTCAGCTCCAAAGGTCCTGTGCTTTTCTGGCAGAAACGTGTCGGAATCGGGAAAACAACGTTCATGATGCCGAAATTCCGCTCGATGTACACCGAAACTCCTTCCGATATGCCGACGCATCTTCTCAAGGATCCCTCTCGCTGGATTACTCCTGTCGGAAAAGTGCTCAGAAGAACATCGCTTGATGAACTTCCGCAGATAATAACAATCCTGATTGGAAAAATGTCCGTCATCGGTCCCCGTCCTGCGCTGTGGAATCAGGACGACCTCATCGCAGAGCGGGATCAATACGGCGCCAACGACATCCGTCCCGGACTCACCGGCTGGGCACAGATCAACGGCCGGGATGAGCTCCCGATTGAGGTGAAAGCGAAGTTTGACGGGGAATATGTCGAGAAAATGAGCTTTGCCTTCGACTGCCGGTGCTTTTTTGGGACGATCGGAAAGGTTCTGAAGCATGACGGGGTTGTGGAAGGCGCGGCTCAGACGGAAGAAAAACAGAAGGAACCTGTCTGGAAATGAAGATTCTCATCGTAACCAATCACTCCTTCATGCTGTGGCAGTTCCGACGCGAGCTGATCGGGGAATTGCTGAAAGAGCACGAGGTGGTCATCAGCGTCCCGTTCGGCGATCATATTGAAGATTTCAAAAAGCTCGGCTGCCGGATGATCGACACCGAACTTGACCGGCGCGGCATCAATCCCGTGAAGGATCTGACGCTGTACCGTACATATCACAGGCTGCTCAAGACTGAAAAGCCCGATCTTGTCATCACATATTCCATCAAGCCGAACATTTACGCCGGTTTTGCGTGCCGTCAGCTGGGAATCCCGTACTGCGTCAATGTGCAGGGACTCGGCACGGCGTTCCAGAAGCCGGTTCTGTCAGATGTGGTGACGGTCATGTATAAAACCGCGCTGAAAAAAGCGAAGGCTGTGTTTTTTGAAAACGAAGGCAACGCGGAGGAATTCCGCAAGAGAAAAATCACGCCTGCATCCCAGCAGCATGTACTGCCCGGAGCAGGAGTGAATCTTGCGCGCTTTACATACCGCGAATATCCGCAGAATGATACGGTGCATTTTCTGTACCTCGGCAGGATCATGAAAGAGAAGGGCGTGGACGAACTCTTCTGGGCGGCGAGAAATCTCCGTGAGGAAGGCGAGGATTTCGTGCTCGATCTCGTCGGATTCTTCGAAGATGCGTACAAAGAAGAGGTCGATGCACTCGTAAAAGACGGTATCGCAGTATTCCACGGATTTCAGCCGGATCCCGTGCCGTTTTATGCCGCCGCAGACTGTGTGATTCTGCCAAGCTATCACGAAGGCATGAGCAATGTCCTCCTTGAAGCCGCGGCAGTTGGTCGACCGGTGATTACCAGTGATATTCCCGGATGCAGGGAAGCGGTGATTGACGGCATGAGCGGGCTGCTGTGTCAGGTGCAGAAACGTGAAGCGGTGTATGATGCAATGAAGAAAATCCTGACGCTGACGCCGGATGAGAGACGTCAAATGGGACTGACCGGACGCCGGCTGATGGAAGATAAGTTTGAAAAATCAAAGGTTGTTGAGCAGACGAAAAAAGCAGTGCTCGCATAAACGCAGGGAAAAAGCAGGTATAACGGATGGTAAAACTTTTAGCAATATTTCTGATCGCGGTGTTTTTGGCGTATCAGTCGGAAAAATATACCCGCGCCGCCGCCGCATACGGTTATACCGACTCGCCGAGAAATGATAAAGCGCTGATTATGCTGATCATCGCACTGACGTTATTCGCGGGATTGCGGACGCAGTATAACGATACAACCGCATACATAAATGGTTTCGAGAATGCGCCCGGTCTGCGAGAGTTTTTTACGGATATCAGCAATCTGAACCCGTTTACCAATCCGCTGTTCTATCTGTATCAGAGCTTTCTCAAATCCATCGGGTGCAGTGCACAGATGTTGATCTTTACGACAGCATTGTTCACGCAGACCTGTTTTATTCTGTTCTTTAAACGGTATTCCAGCGACTTTCCGTTCAGTGTGTTTATTTATTTTACATTAGGTACCTTCTGCGTCAGTCTTGCGGCGGTCAAGCAGGTTGCTGCGATGGCGATGCTTACCCAGGCAATGCCGTATCTGGAAAAGAAGAACTGGAAAAAATTCTATCTGATTGTAATCATTGCAGGATTGGTTCACACTTACGCCCTGACGTTTGCAATTCTGCCTTTTTTCGCTGCCAGACCATGGAAGTCAATGACCTACCTGCTGCTCGGCGGAACTGTACTCGTGCTGTACAACTTCCGTGAAGTGATTTCCGGCTTCATGGATGAAGCGAATGAGCTTGGAAAAACGCTGGCGGATTACGAGGTATTCGACGGTCATACCGTCAACGCACTTCGTATTCTTGTATATCTCGTTCCGCCGCTGATCAGTTTTGTGTTCCGTAAATGGCTGTACAAAGATTCATCGCCAATGGAAAATGTTTTAGTACACATGTCTGTCATCAGCTTATGCTTCATGCTCATGGGGTCTCAGGCCGGTGCGAATATGTTTGCCAGAATGGCACACTATTTTGAGATCGGTACGATCTGCATTCTGCCGTGGCTGGTGCAGAAGCCGTTTGTTCGGGACAGCTACCGGGTAATTGTTTCGGTTGCAGTGCTGTGCTTTGGAGTCTTCTTCATTTATGCCTACGGAATTAACATGAATTTCGATACAGAGTACAGGTCACTCAAGATATTTGAAAGTATGCTGGAGTATTAAGCGATCTGGCAGCATGAGGTTACTGAATGAAAATCAGCGTTATCATGGGAATATATAACTGCCAGGATACTTTGGAAGAAGCAGTCAATTGCATTCTGGCACAGACCTATACGGACTGGGAACTCATTATGTGCGATGACGGCTCAACAGACTGCACATATGAGATTGCAGAACGCATTCAAAAAGAGAATCCTGAAAAGATCAAACTGATACGAAATCCTGAGAATCTTGGACTAAATCAAACCTTGAATAACTGTCTTGCACTTGCTTCGGGTGAGTATATTGCCCGCATGGATGCGGATGATATTTGTTCTCCCGAACGGTTCGCTGAAGAAATCAGGATTCTGGAAACTGAACCCGATATATCCATAGTAAGCACGGACATGGAGTATTTTGATGAATCCGGTGTCTGGGGCCGAATCAGCCATCCGGAGTATCCGAAGAATTGTGATTTTATCAGAGAATCGCCGTTTTGTCATGCGCCGTGTATGGTCAGAAAGATTGCTTACGATGCTGTGGGCGGATATTCTGTTTCCAAGAGACTTCTCAGGGTTGAAGATTATCATCTGTGGGTGAAAATGTATGCAGCCGGATTCAAGGGGAAAAATATCCCTGTTCCGCTGTATCAGATGCGGGATGACAGAGCGGCAAAAAAACGCAGGAAATTCAGGTACCGCATCAACGAAGCGTACGTGAAAGCATTGGCGGTAAAATGTTTGAGACTGCCGATCCATGATTATGTTTACGTTCTGAGACCGATCATTGTTGGTTTGCTTCCCGAGTGTGTTTACAATTTTTTACATAAGAGAAGATTGTCCAAATGAAATCCATCCTTTTCCTCATCCACGATCTCGGTCAGGGCGGGGCAGAAAAAGTCCTCGTGAATCTGGTCAACAATCTGGATCGGAGCAAATTTGATATATCCGTCACCGTTCTGTTCGGCGGCGGTGTGAATGAGCAGTTTCTGAAGCCGGACATCCATTTCCGCGCCGTATTTCCGCGTGAGATTCCCGGCAACAGCCACATCATGAAACTGTTCACGCCCTCTCAGCTGCACCGGATGTGCGTGAGAGAGCATTATGATATTGAGGTATCGTACCTCGAAGGACCTTCCGCACGTGTAGTCAGCGGATGCAGGGATTCCGAAACGAAGCTTGTCAGCTGGATTCATGTGGAACAGCATACACAGCAGAAACTTGCCGCATCTTTCCGGAATTTCAAAGAGGCTGTATCGTGTTATAACCGTTTCGATCAGACAGTTTGTGTGTCACAGTATGTGAAAGAAGATTTCTGTAAAATATTGAATTTCACAAAACCGTGCCGTGTCCTGTACAATACAGTTGAATCTTCCAAAATATTGGAATGTGCCAAAGAACCGGCAGCAGAACTTGAAAAAGAAGAGTCAATAAAGCTCGCTGCGGTTGGAACATTGAAGGCGTCCAAAGGATATGATCGTCTGCTGCGAATTATCAAAAGACTGAAAGATGAAAAATACCCGATTCATCTGTATATTCTTGGGATCGGACCTATGCAGGCTGAGATCGAGAGATATATAAGAGAGAACCGGTTGAATGATTCTGTTACGCTGCTCGGCTATCAGACCAATCCGTATAAGTATGTTGCCAAAGCGGATCTGTTCGTCTGCGCAAGTCATGCGGAAGGCTTTTCCACCGCAGCCACAGAAGCGCTGATCGTCGGGACACCGGTGGTGACTACGCTTGTTTCCGGGATGCAGGAAATGCT
>JAFUKI010000051.1 GCA_017467815.1 Clostridia bacterium | reverse complement strand
TATCTCCATTCTGGCCGTGGGAGACAATCTGATCCATCCGAACATCTACATGGACGCCCGCAGGAGAGGAACCGCGGAAAAAGAATACGATTTTCTGCCCATGTATGCCGATGCAGCGGACTATATTGCCAGGGCGGATTTCGCGTTCATCAATCAGGAAACGGTGATGGCGGGCGAATCCTACGGCTACTCCGGGTACCCGACCTTCAATTCCCCCCGGCAGCTGGGTCTGGATCTGGTGACGCTGGGGTTTGATATTGTAAACATCGCCAACAACCATATGCTGGATATGGGCACCGACGGGCTGATCGATACGGCCGCTTTCTGGAAGACCCAGCCTGTTACCCTGATCGGCACAGATACAGAACCGCCGGAACCGGTATATCTGGAAGAAGACGGCGTGACCATTGCGCTGCTGTCCTACACCTATGACACCAACGGATTTGCTCTCCGGAAGGACGCCGGCATCGGGATTCCCTATATGGAGGAAGAACGGATTCTCTCAGACATTGCCGAAGCAGGACACAATGCAGATGCAGTCATTGTTTCCGTACACTGGGGCGTGGAAAACTCCCATGTTCCCACCGATACACAGACCCGGCTGGCAGGAGCTATGGCAGATGCCGGTGCGGATGTGATTCTCGGCCACCATTCCCACTGCCTGCAGCCCATCGAATGGATCGAAGGTGCAGACGGGAACAGAACCCTGTGTATTTATTCCCTTGGGAATTTTGTTTCCGGCATGGCGGCACCGCTGAATCAGGTTGGCGGACTGTTCACCTTTTCTCTGGTCAGTGACGGAAACGGCGGGATCTGTGCTGCATCTCCCCTGTTTATCCCCACCGTGTTCTATTATGGCCCGAACTGGTTTGACACCCATCTGTATCTGCTGGAGGATTACACCGACGAAATTGCCGCCAGCCACGGTGTTTCCATAAACGGCTATACCCTTCCCGCAGAACGGGCACGGCAGATTGTCACCGATGTAATCGATGAGCAGTTTCTGCCGGACTGGCTGCGGACGGATGGATAAAAAAACAAGACCGCTCTCTTGGAAGGTTTTCCTTCCGAAAAAGCGGTCTTTTCCTTTGCATTATCCGGCAATCAGCAGCACACCGGTATTGGAACAGAAGGGAATGGAATACGAACCGTCCTCCATCCGCTGTACCGGAATTTCTCCGGCCGGGCCGATGGCTTTCACCCTTCTGTCGGTATGGAACAGGATCCGATAGGACTTTGGTGATGCATCATAGATATCGTCCGCACCACAGAGCATCAGTGCCGCGGTACCGTCGCCTGCGCGGGATACCATCTGTCCCGCGATCAGCTGCTCGCCGTTTTCCCCATGCACATCCCGGAAAGCGCCGATGGACAGAGCATCCACAGGCTTCCGGGGCTGCAGAGCCATATCGGGATGCTCCGGCATATACCCTATAAAATGGGTATCCACCCGGCGAAAACGCATATACGCTTCCGCCATGGTACGGATTTCACTGTTGATCTTTTTCAGCTTATCATACTGCTCTGTCTTTTCCCCATTCTCATCCAGCACGTTCTGATACCACCAACCGGCGGTATAACAGGCCCAGATGATGTTTTCTGCCCCGAAGGCCATGGCGGAATATGCCTGAAACCGGAGCTGGTTCTCTGTCATGGGTCTTTCCGGATCGGTGGAGTTGACCTGGATGGTGATCCACATACTTTTTCCCGTATCCCGGCAGGCGTCCGCCACGATCCGCAGGTTATCGTACATCTTCGCTGCGGTCATACCGCCCTGATACACGTAAAAATCGTAGCAGATGTAGTCCGCATCGATGTGTTTACAGTATTCGGCAATGTATGCTTCATAATTTTCCGTCTGCAGATAGTTGAAGCCGGGGGTCATGGCGTAGACCGGATGCAGGTTCAGATTGGCAAACTGGTTCGGGAACAGGCGGTTTACCACCTCAAAAATCCTGCCCAGATGGGGAAATTCCAGTCCGGACGGCTCGTCGCCTGTGTCAATCCCCCATACAGCCGGATGATCCGCAAAATCCGCAGCGGCTTTTTCGTACAGTTCTATGGGACAAAGCTCTGCCATCTTCCCGATTTTGTCGGTAAATCCGCCCCACCAGCCGGGCAGCACACCCTCCAGAATGGCGCCTACACCGTATTCTGCAAACAGATCCAGCGCCGGCCGGTCATCGGTCATGCATACAACAAAGTCAATGCCGCAGTCCGCCAGATCCCGGATATGCGCCTCAGTACGGGCGTATTCCTTCAGATGGTACACACCGATGTTCAGCCGGTTCCGGTCCATGCGTTTGTTCATGAAAACCTCCGGATGTTATCTGGCAGTGATCAGCACGCCTTCATTGGACACAACCGGTACGGAATAGGAACCGTCCGCCAGTCTGGTAACGGGCTTTTTGCCGCAGCCGCCGATGGCTTCCACAGCCTTGCCTTCCATCACGGAGAAGGTGATGTTGTAGGATTTGGGATCCTTTTCATGGTGGTAGTCAGCGGCACAGATCATCAGGGCATTTGCCCCGTCGGCCTGCCGGGAGGCCATCTGCCCAACAACGATAGGCGCGCCATTGTCAGCTTTTACGTCAAAGAATACGCCGGTATTCAGGGCTTCGATAGGTTTCTGATTTACCTTTTCCATATCGGAATTTCCTGCGAAGCCAACAAAATGGGTGGAAACCCGGCGGTAGCGCATATATTCTTCAGCGATGGTACGGATTTCGGCGTTGACTTTCTTCATCTTGTCGTATTGTTCGGTCTTGTTGCCTTCTTTGTCCAGCACCTGATTGTGCCACCAGCCGGCGGTGTAGCAGGCCCAGATGATGTTTTCGGCACCGAATGCCATGGCGGTGTATGCCTGGAAACGCAGGTTGTTTTCGCTCATCCATTCGTGTTCTCTGTTGGAGTTGACCTGCAGCACGATCCACATACTCCGTCCGGTTTTCAGACAGGCATCAGCCACAACCCGGAGGTTTTCGTAATGCTTGGTCACATTGATGGAGTACAGGTAAAAGTCGTAGCAGATGTAATCGCTGGCCACACATTCACAGTACCGGGCGATGTGTTCGTCATAGGTGGGGGTGCCCAGCTGATTCACGGTTTCCTGTGCGTTGTTCTGGGAAACGGAAGCGTAGTTGGGATACAGGTTCAGATAGGCAAACTGGTTGGGGAACAGCTTTTCCACTTTGTTCATGACCTTGCCGTAGTGGGGAAAATCCAGCGCGGAGGGTTCATCGCCCACGTCGATGCCCCAGATGGCAGGATGATCCACAAATTTTGCGGCGGCTTCGTCATACTTTTCCAGCGGATTGGTTTCTGCCATTTTCCCGGCATTGTCCCCGTTGCCGCCCCACCAGCCCGGAACGACGCCGGACACAATGGCGCCCACGCCGTATTTTTCAAACAGATCCAGTGCCGGACGGTCATTGCCCATGCAGACCACAAATTCCACGCCGGAATCGGCCAGATCTTTGATGTGCTGTTCGGTTCTTGCATAGGGCTGCAGGATGTATGCGCCGATGTTCAGGCGGTTTCTGTTCATTCTCTTATTCATGTGTGATCCCCTTTCGGTTGATGAAAGTAGTTTGGCTGAGGTCAGTATAGCAGATTTTTACGGGGAATGCAATAGGTTTCGGGAAAGAAATGGGAAGAATATACAAAAAATCCCCCCGGCTGTCCGGAGGGATTCTGTAGTGTAATTCTGTTGTCATCTGTGCCGCAGTTTATGCCGCCGCAAACCATGCGGATATCTCCCGGAATTGCCGGTTTACATTTATTCCACAACAAGCCAGGTGGGCATCTCCCGGGTGACTTCCAGCCCCCGCCGCATCAGTTCCTCGTACAGCGCAATCAGCAGCGTACCGTGGGTGCAGTAAGTGGAGAAAAATTCCTGCTGATCCTTCAGGTGAGGCGGAATCACCTTCTGCATCAGAGCAATGGAGCGCTCGTTCATATGCCGCTGAGTTTCATTTGTCAAAGCAAAAGCAGGCGCCAGGGCTTCTTTCAGTGCGCTCCACTGTCCCTTTCCCCTGCTGATGACAGGGACAGTCAGTCTGTATCCGCCGTTCGCCTGTTCGGCCTTGCCCAGTTCCACCAGATGGGACAGGATGTAAGTATCCTCCACAGGCTTCCCGTGGTACAGATCCTCCATGGCGTGCTGTTCGGCAGAGCTGTCGCTGCGGTTGTCCGGCCACACAGTCTGCGCCAGATAGAATTCCACGAAACCGAAACTCGAACCATTGCTGTTCAGTCCTACGCAATCCGATTCCTTTCCGCGCCGAAACGATGGTGCGGTGGTACCCAGAATGTACCATGCTTTTTCTTCTCCGGCAAACGGCAGTTTATCGGAATCAAACAGATTCCCTTCCGTGTTGGATGCGAGAAAGCTGCACAGCATCAGCATGAGTTTATCCAAAGGTCTGTCACTGCCGTAAAAGCCAACCGCACGGATTTTTTCATCCAGCGAATACAGCAGGTCGATAATACCACCAGCCCCTGCCTGTGCCGCGGCAAAAGTTCCGTCATAAACCAGCCCGTTTT
Source organism: Clostridia bacterium (assembly GCA_017467815.1). Lineage (GTDB taxonomy): Bacteria > Bacillota > Clostridia > Oscillospirales > CAG-272 > UMGS1696. Next base: position 4,964 of record JAFUKI010000051.1, on the reverse strand, counting down.
CTTCTTTCGTCCAGATGGGGAATGCTGTCTGGTATGTATTGCTTTTCTTTTTCATGCACTGGGTATCTGTCAGTTTATCCAGTGTTTCCTCCACATAGTCTGCTGCCACGCCGAGAGCAGAGGAAATTTCCGTTACGGTCAGCGGTTTCTCATAGGCCGCCTGACAGATATTCTGTGCCAGTAGTCCCTCCAGCGCTTTATCTGCACCGTCATAACAGCCTTTGTTTCTGTCCCAATGATTCACCCAGCCGCCCATGTTCAGCTGCAGCGGCACTGCCCTGTGGTATTTCTTTTCCATGAATTCCATATTTTCCAGTTCCTCCCGTAATTTTTCTTTCGCCTGATTCAGCCGCCATTTTACGGAGGAAAGCGGAATATCCAGTTCCCGGGCGATGGTGCTGTAGTCCTTCTCTTCCAGATAATACAGCACGCACACGTCCCGGTAATTCTTTGCCAGATACGCCACCGCCTGCCGGATCCGGGAGAGCTCCCATACGTCCGCAAACAGTTTTTCCGGCGTTTCCCAGCTGACACCGTTCCCATCGGCAATGCGGATCAGATCCGGTTCTTCAGTGGGGATTTCCCGGATTTTCCGCCGGCACTGTCTTGCCAGATTGTGCGCAATTCCCCAGAGCCACGGTACCGCACGGTCAGGCTCCCGCAGATTCGGCCAGGCAGTATACGCCTGCAGTACAATGTCCTGGGTCAGGTCTTCCGCCAGGTATGCGTCCCCGGTCTCCCGGTAAGCAAAGCGGTACAGCTTGTCCAATTCTGCGGTAATGATGGTGTCCAGTGGTTCCATGAATTCCTCCGTTAGCGATTGATCAGAATGATGAAGCGGCCGTCTTCATGTATTAAGTCCGTTTTCAGCAGGATTTGTTAGGTGATTCTGACATAGTATAGCAAATTTTCGCACAGAAATCAATCTTCCGCCTGGCAGAATGGAATTTTTGAAAAAAGACTTGCAATCACTTTGCGGATATGGTATAATGGATTGTACGGAGATGTATCGAAGTGGTCATAACGGGGTTTGCTCGAAACATAGTTCGGTGGGGCATCGGTGTGGTGGCAGAATTTTCGTTTTTCTCCCGTAATCTCCCGTTTTCTGCATTTTTCACGGAATTGGCGTGCAGAAAAGTTGGGGGGCAGTTCGCAGTTTTCCCGCAAAATTCCGGATAATAGAATACGCAGAGATATCGAAGTGGTCATAACGGGGCTGACTCGAAATCAGTTTGCTGGAAACAGCACGAGGGTTCGAATCCCTCTCTCTGCGCCAATAAGACCGCAACAAAGACTAGTTGCGGTCTTATCTTTAAAATATTAAGTCATAATGATGTGTAAGGTGAAAGCAATATGGTTTTAATTGGTAAAATACATGAAATATCATTATATGGTTTAATTTCGGCAATAATCTGTTTAGCGAATCGTTTGGTCTCTTTCGATAGTTTATGGAATTCCGCTTTTGATGTCACCTCTTTCTCCACATTTTTTGAGGCGTATTTATTTTGGGCATCTGTGTTGTTTCTTCCGATAGCAGTTATAGGTGCATTTGCTACTAAGTATGTTGATGATGGCGAAGGATTATTATTTAAATCTGATAATATTGTTGTAATTATATTTGCACACATTGCCGAAGAACTATTGGGTATAATTCTTACTCCTTTTTGGTTTTTAAAAGATATTTTCACACAGGACTTTGATGATGTGTGGAAAATCATTGACTATATTACATATGCAATTGAAGTTTTATTTATTTTTATTGGATTCTATATTTTATAATTACTATATGGAGGAAATAAAATGGCTGTAAGAAAAACTAGAAGTGATTGCACAGTAGGTACTTTTGAAAAGACGAGAGGACTACCTCCCGGAACAATTCGAAATCCGGATGGTCGCGATACCCGTAGTGATAAAAAAATAGGAACAATCCGCAAAGAAGAAGGAAAAAAGAAAAAGAACAAGTAATTACCTACAAAGCCCGAAGCCATCACTGACCTCGGGCTTCTCCATTTCATCCTCTCACCTCAGCGCATCCCCGATAACCGACGCACTGGCTTTCTTGCTCTCGCTGTCGATATGGCTGTAGATATTCGCCGTGGTACCCATATCACTATGCCCCAGCCAGTCCTGGATCATCTTCATCGGCACTCCTTGTACGAGAAGTACCAAGACGCAGGTTGTGGAAGCGTGTTTTCTTCAATTTATGCTTTTTCAGAAGCTGTCTGAAATATCCTGTATATTACACTTTACCTCTCTGCCGATAGATCTCTTTCAGATCCTCAATAGCAACCTCTGGCGCAAAGGTGTGAAAGATCAGCCAATTGCGGCGCATAGTTTCGGCAGGAGCTTGTTTGTAGATTTCTTTGCTGTCCTCGCCGGTGTTGAAGTGCCAGAAGCGGTAGAGATACCCTGCCCAATAGAGCACCTCTTTATCGTATACCATGCCGTCTGTTGTCAGATTAGCAGTGTCGGCAACCTCCGCAAGGAGATATTCTTCGCCAGCCCACTGTAATCGGTTGAATTTGGAATCAAGACCTTTAGCGACCTCACCTGTCATGAACGCTTTTATGAAAGGGACGCTGTCGTAACCTTTTGTACCGGACAGTTCAAAGAGTCTGCCTTGTATATCGCACAGTTTCAGTTGGAGTTCGTTCATCGTTATCTCCTTTATCTCGCTTCGTCCAGTATCTCGTCAAAGAATTTTCCTTCGCGGCGGTAGTTCTTGCAGATATCGTTTGCAAGGGTAATTCCTTTCTGACGGTTTGCTTCGCTCTCGTCCTGAAGGAACCGACGCTCGAGCATGGAGATGGGAATCTCTTTTTCAATTCTGATCGCTGCACAAGCCTTGTCGGTGGTTGCTACATACTGCTTGCCGAGCTTGAGTGCGGACAGACTGTTCACGAGAGCTGCGTCTGTAATATTACCGAGGAAGAAATTGTCAAGCACGTAGAACATTCTGTCGTTTGCAATGCTTCCGATCACGAGATCTTTGCCGGCATCGATGTTACTGTATTTGTTATAAAAATCAGTATCCTTGATCTTATCCATTCTTCCGCGATGGAATGCAACGAGCATCGCCCAATCCAGATCGGCTTTAATCTCTACGGTGTCGAGAGCACTTGTATCAATAGAGACGATATAAAACTTAGACTTTTCAAAGTCGCATATGAGCGTCAATGGCTGTCCGGGATCGGTACCCATATAGAAACCCTTACCGAAGTCGCACATCTCACGGCTCTTGGGTGCGATATCGCCAACGATACCTGACTTGGAACCGTGGTAGAGCAGGATGCGGCCTTCTTCAAGCTCTATTGCATCAGCTTCAGCCTTAATCTTATCAAGGATCGTCTGATAAACCGAAATTTTATTTTCAAGGCAGAAATTATATAATTGCGTTTGCGCCATGCGGTTGGGGAGAGTTTTGCCGTTTTCCCAGCGGTTGATGGAAAGCGGAGTTGTACCGAGGGCACTTGCAAACTGTTCCTGATTCATGTTTACTGCAGAGCGGATTGCTTTGATAAGTTCTTTCATGACGTACCACCTATCATTTCTTGTCATATATATTATATACTATGATAGGTGTGTTGTCAATCAAGACGAATACTTAATTTACAATATTCATTGAAAAACAATCATTTCCAGATCATTTACATAAACACTCTTTACGTTTTTCAGAAAATAGTGTATAATGATATTGCAGTATACGGAAAGGAGCGATTTTCATGAGCAAAGTTTCTATTGAAACAATCAAGACCGTGCTGAAGCCGATATTTGTGCGTTACGGTATCAAGGATGCCATCCTGTTCGGATCCTTCGCAAAAGGTTCTGCCACAGAGCGCAGTGATGTAGACCTGCTTGTGGAAAGCAATCTGCGAGGACTTCGTTTTGTCGGTTTTTCCGAAGCAGTCCGGGAAGCCGTAGGACGTCCGGTGGATATTTTTGATGTATCTCACATTGAAAAAGGCTCACGCATCGACCGTGAAATCCGTGAGACGGGGGTGACGATCTATCAAAGACATTGAACTGCTCGGTAAGATTTTGGACTGCATCCATAAAATTCAGTCCTATACAACTGGTATTGATTACAAGACATTTCAGGAAAATACGATGATGGTCGAAGCTTGCGTATTTAATCTGAGTCAGATCGGAGAACACTGTCACGGTATTACCGATGAATATAAGGAGCTTCATCCGGAACTTCCGTGGTATGAAATGTACGGTCTGCGAAACCGTATCGTCCACAACTACGAAGGTGTAAATCTGAAGCTGGTGTGGGAAATTATTTCTGATGATCTTTCGGAATTGCAGGAACAGATTCTTACGCTTTTATGACTTTGAGTATAAACCGTGAATAACGCTCTGCGGCGAAGTCAGAATCAATAGCAAACGATATTAACAAGACTTATACAGCGGACACCCGATCAAGGGCATCCGCTGTATTTCATTTTCCCCTCATCCCAGCGCATCCCCGATAACCGACGCGCTCGCTTTTTTACTCTCGCTGTCGATATGGCTGTAGATATTCGCCGTCGTACCCATATCGCTGTGCCCCAGCCAGTCCTGGATCATCTTCATCGGTACACCTCTCGACAGCAGTAGTGAAGCTGTGCTGTGGCGAAGATCATGAAATCGTATCCTCCGCAGACCGTTCTGCTTCAGGATCACCTGAAAATGATCCGTCACATAGCTCGGTCGGATCAGGTTCCCCACCGCATCCACGCAGATGTACTCCTCGTACTCTTTGTTGTACGCACGGCGCATGACCTGCTTCATTTCCTCCTGCCGTTCACGCTCCCGCAGAAGTTCTTCCTCCACCAGAGGAATCAGCGGAAGGGTTCGGCCGGTTTACGAGTAAACCGAGAGGATATTTGTTTTCATCACATCCATCCCCACCAGCTTCTTCTCCTCATCATCTTCCAGAACCTTGTGCCGGACGCTGACCGTCTTTTCCGTGAAGTCAATCG
>JAFUKI010000050.1 GCA_017467815.1 Clostridia bacterium | reverse complement strand
TGAGAGCCTTCAGCGGCAGACTTCCTATAATTTTGAATGGCTTATCGTAGACGACGGTTCTACTGATAATACAGCAGAGCTGATCCATAGATGGCAGACTGAAGAAACAAGATTTCAAATACGATATATTTATAAAGAAAACGGTGGTCTTCATACCGGGTACAATAAGGGTATTGAACTGGCAGAAACCGAGCTGTTTGTGTGTATTGATTCCGACGACTGGATGCCTGATGATGCCATAGAGCGAATCGAAAAGTTATGGAGCAAGGTATCTGATAAGGGCTATGTAGGTATTATGGGGATTGACCACTATGAAAACGGTGAGTGCGTCGGTGGTATGTTCCCTGATGATACAGACGAAATGTATCTGCATGAAAAATTGACCAAGTATCAGATACCCGGTGACAAAAAAATGATACACAGAACGGATTTGCTGAAAAAAGTCGCTCCAATGCCAACCTTTGAGAGAGAAAAAAATTTCAATCCGTCTTACTTGATGTATCAGCTTGATCAGTTCGGAAAACTATATGTGACCAATGAATGCTTCTGCATTGTTGAATACCAACCGGATGGAATGTCAAGCAATATATTCAGGCAGTATCGTAACAGTCCGAGAAGCTTTGCGGAGACACGCAGATTATATTTATCATTCCCGGACACCTCATGGAAGTTCAAACTGAAACACAGCATTCATTATATGTCAAGCTGCATATTAGCAGGACGATTAAGAAAAGGTTTCGCTGAGAGTCCATATCCTGCATATTCTTTGATAGGATTGCTGCCAGGCTTAATGCTGTCAATATTGGTTCTGTATAAGTCTCGGTAAATTTTGTTTTATGAAAAAACTTCTATTCCTCATCCACGATCTCGATCAAGGCGGGGCAGAAAAAGTCCTCGTGAACCTGGTCAATAACATGGATGCAGCAAAATTTAATATCACCGTCATAGTACTCTTCGGCGGTGGTGTAAATGAACAGTTTTTGGCACCGTACATCCGGCTGATCGTCTGTCATAAAAAGGCTTTCCGCGGGAATTCGCATGTGATGAAGCTGTTTTCGCCCAGACAACTGTACCGGCACTACATAAAAGAGCACTACGACATTGTGATATCGTATCTGGAAGGACCCAGCGCGCGTATTATCAGCGGATGCGATGATCCATCGATCAAGAAAATCAGCTGGATTCATTGTACAATGCATTCAGCGAACGATATTTCCAAAGGCTTCCGCAGTTTCAGTGAAGCGCGTCGAAGCTATGTAAAAATGGATCGGTTAGTATTTGTCTCGTCAGGTGTACGCGAAAAATTTCTGATGAATTGCCCGTATACGGGACAAACCGAAGTATTGTATAACACCAATGAATCGGAGAATATTCTGCAGAAATCCAAGGACGAATCTGCGATACTGCCGGAATGTTTTAACTGGTGCGGGATTGGAAAAGTATCAGAAAACAAAGGATTTGATCGAATGATACGTATACAGTCCAGACTGATTCACGAGGGATACAATGTGCATCTGCATATTCTTGGCGATGGTCCACTGAAACCTGAGCTGGAAGAGTTGGCAGTATCTGAAGGTGTTTCTGGTACTGTCTCGTTTCATGGATATCAAACCAATCCTTATAAATACATTTCCAGATCGGATTTGTTTGTTTGTGCAAGTCACAGCGAAGGCTTTTCTACCGCCGCGACGGAAGCACTGATCGTCGGGACACCGGTGGTTACTACGCTTGTTTCCGGCATGAAGGAAATGCTTGGTGAGAATGATGAATGGGGTGTCATCACCGAGAATAACGAAGACGCGCTGTACGAAGGTATCAAAGGCCTGCTGGACGATCCGGCGATGCTTGCGCATTACAAAGAAAAAGCTATCGAAAGAGGTAAGTCGTTCAGCACGGAAGCCACTGTGAAAGCAGTAGAGGACATGCTTCTCAGTTTATAAACATTCAAGGAGTCCCCCTTTATGTATCAGTTCGATCAAATCAAACTTGTCATCTGGGATATGGACGAAACCTTTTGGCTCGGTACGATCACCGAGGGAGAGGTTCGTCTTCCCGATGCACATAAAAAGTTAATAACCGATCTGGCTGATGCGGGGATCATCTGCTCTGTCTGCAGCAAAAACGATCTTCATCCTGTGATGGACAAGCTGTCGGAATACGGTGTTGACGATTTATTCGTCTTTCCGTCCGTCAACTGGGAGCCGAAGGGGAATCGCGTCCGTCAGATCATCGAAGATATGCAGCTGCGTCCGGTGAATGTCCTGTTCATCGACGACAATCCATCGAATCTCGCCGAAGCGGAACACTGCTGTCCCGGAATCATAGCTGAACTGCCGGAAATCATTCCGCAGTTGATACGCGATGTGGATGCCTGTGAAAAGAAAGATCGCGAGCATAAGCGTCTCAAGCAGTATAAGGTGCTTGAAGAGAAGCACACTGAACGGACGAATTACGCATCCAACGAGGAATTCCTCATGCAGAGCGGCATTCAGGTTGAAATATCACAGGATTGTCTTGCTGAGCTGGAGCGTATTCACGATCTTGTTCTGCGTTCCAATCAGCTCAATTTCACGAAAATCCGCAGTTCTGCTGATGAGCTGAAAGTACTGCTGAGTGATTTGGAGGTAACCTCAGGATACGTCCGTGTTGCCGATAAATTCGGAGATTACGGCATCGTCGGTTTTTATGCAATGAAAGATGACCGGCTGATCCACTTTGTTTTCTCCTGCCGTACGCTCGGCATGGGAATTGAGCAGTATGTATATAACATCCTTGGACGCCCGGAACTGACGATCAATGGAGAAGTCATCAGCGATCTTTCCAACAGCGAGCTTCCGGAATGGATCAACAACGATAATACGGCAGAAACTGCCGAAAAGATGAAGATACACGATCTGAAGCAGCACCAGGTGCTCATAAAAGGTCCTTGCGATCTGTTTCAGATTTATCCCTATATCGCCGATACGGAACTGTTTGATACTGAGTTTACATATGCGTCCGATAACGGTCTGACCATCGAATCCACCGGACACACCACGCATATTGTGGAATCCCTGCGCCTTACACCGGAGCAGAAGCAGCGTGTGCTGGATGAAGTTCCGTTTACGGATAAAGGGATGTACAGCGACAACATCTACAAGCTGCCGTACAAGGTGGTGTTTATCAGTATCCTGACTGATGCAAACCTTGGTGTATATCGCAGGAAGGATACAGGAGAACGTCTTGCGATTATGGAGTACATCCACCCGCTGACTGATTCTGCCAACTGGAACGGCATCATATCCGGCGAATATCCGCACTCCGGCTTCACATTTACAGAAGAAATCCTGCGTAATTTTGCTGAAAAGTATGAATTTCTCGGACGGAATATACCCGAACAGATTCTGGAAAATTTGCAATATGTACGCAAACATCTGTCAAAGGACTGCCTGCTTGTAATTATGCTGGGCGGCGAACTGTATTACGAAAAAAATACATTTGAAGCCTATATGGACCGTCATCTGGTTCACCGGGAGATCAATGCGCTTCTTCGGAGCTGGGCGGAAACACAGGATAATGTAAAGCTGCTGGATGTCAATAAGTATCTCACGGATCAGAGCAGTTTCTACGATCACTTCAACCATTACATCAAGCCGGTATACTATGCACTGGCGGGTGAGATGGTTGAGATTGTGAATGAGCATACCGGAAGTGCAGTGAAGGAAACATCAAAGCTGATGATGGTAAAGATCCGGCTGAAGGAGATGCTGGCTCCGGTGTATTATAGAATAAAGAAATTATTGAGGAAATGACAATGGACACAGGAAGGCCGATAACCAAACAGCGGAATGCTAACATGGATCTTCTGCGGATCGTATCCATGCTGCTGATCATTTTTCTGCATTCCATTGACCATAGCAGGGTACTGGAAGCAGCCATTCCCGGAACAGGAATGTACTATTATGTATATTTCGGATACTATCTTGCGCAGGTTTGTGTGAACTGCTTTGTTCTGCTCAGCGGATATTTCATGATTGAATCGAAATTCCGTCCTTCAAAGCTGATTACTCTGTGGCTTGAAGTTGTGTTTTATTCGCTGGTGATCCGGATCATATGGTTTGCGACAGGGCAGAAAGCGTTCTCAATTGTATCGCTGATCTCCTGCTTCTTCCCGGTACTGACCGGGCGGTACTGGTTTATCACAATATATTTTGGTTTATATCTGATTTCACCTTTTCTGAATATAGCGATCAGGGCAATGACAAAACGGCAATTTACTGCATTGAATCTCATCCTGTTCGTTCTGTTTTCCGTGTGGAATTCTCTCCATCCTTCCATAGCAGGTATGAATTCCGGCGGCGGCTGGGGACTGGCATGGTTTATCGTTCTGTATTTCGCAGCAGCCTGGTTCAGATTGTACAGAGAGAATGACAATAAATGTAAGCGGGGGGGATTCTGGTATTTTCTGTGATCCCGCTTTGTGTAACCGCATGTTTGTGGATCGCCAATACCATGAATATCGGAATCATCCGGAATGTCATCCACCACTGGTATTCGTATAACGCCGTTCCCGCTTATCTGATGTCGCTTGGATTACTGGATTTCTTTATCCATGTGAAAGTGAAGAATCCGCTGATTTCGAAAGCTGCAACAAAGATCGCTCCGCTGACGCTGGGCGTATATCTGATTCATGCGCATGCAGATGTATCGCCGTGGATGTGGGAGATGCTGAATATGCCGCAGTATATGGAGTATTGGAGCTTTCCGTTGGTCCAGATCGGTGTCACGGTGGGCGTTTTTATGGTGTGTATTTGTTTGGATTCGGGTAGAAATCTGATATTCAAAAAACTCGAAAAAACGCCAATATTAGATAAATTAAATTCAATGGTTAATCATTTGATTGGTCATTTAACTCACAGTTGAGGAGTTATATTATGAAAGTCCTGGTAATTATCGGAGATTGTATCCAGACCAATACATCAGCAAATCTATGTCATCTGGCCTATATCAGAGGATTACTTGATGTAGGACATGAAGTTACATTACTCAGTGCCGATGGAAGGGACTATACTTTGGATCCCAATATGGTCATCCCTGAAGAAGTTGAGCAGCATACATATTATGGTGTGTCTCTGTATGAAAAATTTTCACTAAAGAAAAAAAGCAGGACACAGGCAACTGTCTCAAATCAGTTTCCACCAGCTGAAAATCATAAACCAGGTATAAAGCGGCGAGTTAAGGACGCTGTTCTCTCGTTGTACGGTGTACATGGAATATATGCAACTTTTGTCAGAAAAGCTCAGAGATTTTGTTCTGATGTTCCTTTTGATTACTTGCTGTCTATTTCAACACCTGTAACCAGCCATCTCCTCGCCCATAACCTCTTGAAAGCTAAGCATATTAAAGCAAAACACTGGATCCAAATCTGGGAAGACCCGTGGCACAGCGATGTCTATGGTTTCAACGGAGCAGAGAAAATCCGTAAAGAAGAACAGCGGATTCTGTCTTTCGCGGAAAAAGTATGCTATGTAAGTCCTCTCACATTGAAGAATCAGCAGGAGAAATACCCGGAATCAGCTCACAAGATGTACTGGCAGCCGCTTCCGTTTTACTATAAGTCCGAAGATGTACAAACCAATGTATTTTCGAAAAATCATTACGGATACTTCGGCGATTACGCTCCGGCGGCCAGAAATCTTACCCCTTTCTATGCAGCTGCGGTTGAAACCGGTATTGAAGTCAATATATGCGGAAACCCCAGCAATCTCTTTCCGTCAGCAGCCGGTGTTCAGATTCATCCCAGACTCACATTGGATAAACTAAAACCGATCGAAGACAGTACCAATGTACTTATCTTTCTCTGCAACCGCAAAGGCGGTCAGATTCCCGGGAAAATCTATCAGTATTCTGCCACCAACAAAACGATTCTGTTCATCATGGACGGAACCGAGGAAGAGCAGAAAGTCCTTCGGGAGTATTTTGGAAGATTCAACCGATATGTATTCTGCCAGAACACGAAAGAAGATATTATCCGTGCGATCCGACAGATTGAATCCGGCGATTTAGGCACAGTCCGCAATCGACCTTTGGATGATTTTGATCCGAAAATCACCATCAGCAATATTCTGAAAGCAGGGAGTTGATTTCTGTGACCGAACCTCTCATCAGCGTGATTGTTCCCGTGTATAAGGTTGAGCCATACCTCGACCGCTGTGTTGAGAGTATTGTGAACCAGACATACCGGAATCTCGAGATTATCCTCGTGGACGACGGTTCTCCTGACAACTGCCTGCAGATGTGCGATGCGTGGGCGGAGAGGGACGAGCGGATTCAGGTGATTCATAAGGAAAATGGTGGTCTGTCCGATGCTCGCAATGCTGGTATGGCGGCTGCGTCAGGTGAACTGATGGGCTTTGTTGACAGCGATGACTGGATTCGTGAGGATATGTATCAACTACTGCTAGAAAACATGCAGGAGAATGGCAGTGACATCTCAGCCTGCGGCGTCAAGATGATCTGGGACAACGGTTCACCCGAGCGAATGCTGACCAGAGAAGGATGCTGCGTGCTTGAGACTGAAGATGCCATGCGTGCTGTCATCAAGGAAGATTGGCTGAAACAGCCGGTCTGGTATAAGCTGTATAAGACTGAACTGGTTAAGACTATACAATTTCCGGTCGGCAAATATCATGAGGATGTGTTTTGGACATATCAGGCAGTCGGTGCTGCGAAACGGGTTTCTGTATTGGATGAACCGTGTTATTTCTATCGCCAGCGTAACAGCAGCATCATGGGAGATGGATATTCTCTCAAGCGGTTGGATGCACTGGAAGGGAAGCGATTGATGCTGGAATATGTGCATGAGAAATTTCCTGCGCTTGAACCGGAGATGCGTGTGAATCTTTGGTTTGCTTGCATGTATCATGGACAACAGGCACTGATGAAGTTATCGTCTGCTGAAAAGGATACTGTTGATGGCTTTTTGAGGGAAATATTAAACGGTCTATCGGTTTCAGTATCAGATTTAGAAAAATCATCATTCACACATCGATGCTGGGTATGGATGTCCAAGTGTAGTTTTGTTTTAACCTGCAGACTTCGTAATCTGCTGAAGATAGGATATTAAGGAGTTCACAATGAAGATTGCTGTAGTCGGAACGGGCTATGTTGGTATCGCCAACGCTGTTTTGCTGGCTCAAAATAACGAAGTATGGGCGGTGGATATCGTTCAGTCCAAGGTTGATCTGCTGAATCAACGTGTTTCTCCGATTACTGATTCTGAGATTGAAGAATATCTGAGAAATAAAGTGCTGAATCTGACTGCTGTGACGGATGCTCAAGAAGCTTATCGTGATGCTGAATATGTGATTGTAGCTACTCCTACGGATTACGATCCGGACAGAGATTATTTCAATACCGCGTCGGTTGAATCTGTTGTCGAAGAAGTAATGAAATACAATACTGACGCTGTTATTGTGATTAAATCTACTGTACCTGTAGGGTTTACAGAGTCGCTCTGCCAAAGATACCATACCAATCGAATTTTGTTCAGTCCTGAATTTCTCCGTGAAGGAAAGGCTTTGTATGATAATCTGCATCCTTCGAGAATTATCGTAGGGATACCGAAAGAAGCACCGGAGATGAAACCAGCCGCTGAACGTTTTATAGCACTGCTGAAAGAAGGAGCGGTCAAAGAAGAGATTCCGGCACTGATCGCTAACGCTACGGAAGTAGAGGCTGTCAAACTGTTTGCAAACACTTACCTCGCTCTGCGCGTAAGCTTTTTTAATGAGCTTGACACATACGCCGAAGTACGCGGATTGGATACCGGAAAAATTATTGAAGGAGTATGTCTGGATCCGCGGATTGGCAATTATTATAACAATCCTTCTTTCGGATACGGCGGGTATTGTCTGCCTAAGGATACAAAACAGCTTCTTGCGAATTACCGTGATGTCCCTGAGAATATTATAGGAGCGATTGTTGATGCAAACCGGACCCGAAAAGATTTCATTGCGGCAAGAATACTTGAAAAAGCAGGGCATGATATTGGGAATGGCAAGAAATCAGTGA
>JAFUKI010000049.1 GCA_017467815.1 Clostridia bacterium | reverse complement strand
GAACGCTTCGTAGACGTCCTGCTGCTGTGCACGGGTGAGGGTATTTTCGCCTTCGTCGTCGTGATTGCCGTAAACATGCGCCCACGGGATCTTCTTTTCCTCAAGATGCCCGACGAGGACGGCAAGATAGTCGTGAAGCTCGCGGTCCGATTTGCATGCCTTCGCATTGTCGCCGCAGAAGAGCACCAGATCGGGGTCTTCCCTGTCGATGACGGCGTTCATGTCGGTAACGGTCCGTTCCTGCGGCGCGGGAGGACATGCCTGCACATCGGTGAACACGAGCACGCGGAACTGCCCGTCTCTGCGGAAACGGAGGGTATGCTTCTGATCCCGGATGATATCGGGACATGCTGTCTTTTCCATAGCTGAAACCTTCTTTTTCTGAGTTTTTCTTTATTCTACACCACTCTTCCGCCCGTGTCAAGACAAAAAAACAGACACCGACCGAAGCCGATGCCTGCATTTTGGGATCAACTGAAATATTTCCGCCACGGAAGCGCATCCGCGAAGGTATAGGTTTTCTTCAGCCACGCGGAGATTGCACCGATCATGGAGCCGTTGACGAGCGCGCACACCACGGTACCCCAGCTGACACCGACGAATCTGCCGAAGCCGAAGAACGCGAAGGACATGAGGATGCTCACACCGAGGCTGACGCAGTCGTAGACGGTCTTGAATTTGCCGATGTCCCAGCCTCTGGACTGCGCAATGGTCTTGACGAACAGCTCATACGCCTCCGGTGCGATGTAGGTATAGAACAGGAGCGCAACGCCGAGGGAGCAGACGGGCATGCCGAGAAGGTACCACACGATCCGCCAGACAAGACCTTCCGCCGGCAGGAACGAGCACAGCCAGATGCATCCGTCGAGCGTGAAGCCGTAGATCACCGCGGTGACGAAGGAGAACAGGAACATGAGCTTGAATTTCCGCATCACGACGGCAAGCAGGATCAAGAGAAACGCCTGGAAGGTGTATTCCGCCATGCCGAAGGAGAAGAACGGCAGAAATTCCGAAATTTTCACGTGCAGGATGTACGCCGGAGAGACGACCATGGACATCCCGAAGCCTGCGCGCTCCATAAATGCGGTGCCGAGTGCAAGAATGATGATGCCGAGTATGTATGCCGCTTCGGCGTAAAGGGTGCGTTTTTTCATATTTCCTCCAAAAAAACAAAAGCAGCCCTGCGTGTTTGATAAAGAAACACGAAAAGCTGCTGAATTTCAAACAAAAAACCCTCGAAACTGTTGCTTCAAGGGTTTGTCTATGCGGGACGTAAAAGATGTTTTCACGTTTTTTCTTCATAGACACGAACTCTGTCGGCTCGTTTTGCAGAAATATTATAACATACATCCTTGGCTATTTCAAGCCATACACGAAAAATAATCGACCACAGTATTTCATGTGATCGACCATTTCCGTTATACCGAACTTCTCAGCTCAGCTCCTGTTCCACCTCCATCCCACCGATGAATACCACCTTGATCTTTTCTTTCGATTCCACGATCACGCATTCAAGTATCTGCCGAACGATCTTGTAATCGCAGGTCAGCGGATGATTCTTCAGCCCTTCCATCACTGTGAAGATTTCATCAAGGCGGGACTTGGTATTTTCCCGTTTTTGTTTCGTATCCTCATAGTGGGAAAGCTGCTGTTCCAGCCGATGCTTTTCATTCATCAGCTCACTCATCTGCGTATCGTCGAATGTGTCCGAGGATATGTTGGACGCCACTTCTTTCAGCAGTCGCTTGAACTCTGTATCGATCTCTGCAAGCCGTATCTGAATGTCGAGGCTTTTATCCTCGCTCTCGCCTCCTTCCATTGCCATTCCGATATGTAATTTCAGATTTTTCAGGATATCCGCATTCTGTTCTGCCATTTTCAGTATGGCATCCATGATCGCTCTCTGCAGCGGACCTTCTTCCATGCTCGGCGATTCGTGGCAGTATTTCTTGCCGTAATCCAGACGGCTGATGCACCGCCATACGATTTTCTTTTCAGATTTGCCTGTCCATGTGCATCGCCTATACGGTGTTCCGCATTCGCCACAGATCAGCAATTCCGTGAGTGCATATTTCCCGCAGTATTTTCCCTGCTCGGTTTTAGTTCCCACCTGCTTTACTTTTCGTTTCCCGTTCCGGCGTGCCAGTTCTTCCTGAACTCTGCCGAAGGTGGCGGAATCGATGATCGCAGGATGGTTGTTTTCCACATAATATTTCGGTCGCTCACCATTGTTGACCTTTACTTTTTTACTGATGCAGTCGGTTATATATGTCTTATTCAGGATGGCATCGCCTTTGTATTTTTCATTGGTCAGTATGGACTGCACCGTTCTGTTGTGCCATGCACCTTTTCCCGAAGGCGTGGCAATCTGCCATGTGTTCAGATCACCTGCGATTTTAGCTATACTGTCGCCGGTCAGGAATTTATCGTATATCATGCGAATGATTTCGGCTTCTTCGGGAACAATCTCCGGTTTGCCGTCCGCACCTTTGCGATATCCGAGAAACTGGTTATAGTGGAAGGGGACATTGCCTTCTTTAGCACTTTGTGCCTTCCCCCACTTTACGTTTGCGCTGATGTTCTCGGATTCGCTCTGGGCGATGCTTCCGTAGATGGTGATATAGAATTCCGCACCGGGCTGTGAACTGTGGATACCCTGTTCCTCGAACAGTACATCCACACCAAGATCCCTGAGCAGCCGTACATTTTCAAGGCAGTCTACGGTATTTCTGGCGAATCGGCTGATGGACTTGGTAAGGATCATGTCGATCTTCCCGCGCTTGCACATCCGAATCATGCGGTTGAATTCGTCGCGCTTCTTGGTACTTGTTCCCGATATACCTTTATCAGCGAAGATATCCACCAGTGTCCATTTCGGTTCGCTGTGGATTTTCTCGGTGTAATACCGCTTCTGCACATCGTAGCTGTTCAGCTGTTCTTCCTCTTTGGTAGAGACACGGCAGTATGCGGCAACACGGAGCGGACGGTATGCCGACTGGATTTGCTCCTGCGGTTGCACAGCGGCTTCAATAACGCGAACAGTTTTCTTCGGTAATGCTGTCTGTTCCGTCATGACTTACTCCTTTCCGATCCGCTGACCGTTCAGCAGTGTGATTCCCACGTTTCCGTCAGTTTCAAGGTAGATGCTTTTTACAGTCAGTTGGAACAGTTCCGTAGAAAATTCAGAAAGCGGACCCGATTTCTCAAAGTCCGCTTTCAGTTTGATTGTGATATATTTGTTTGGATCAATCTCCGCATATCTCCGCGAGGTATATTCGAGCATTTTCTGACGCAGTGCCGCTTTATCGAAACCGTAACCTTCCAGTGTTCTGGAGATTTCATTTTTCAGATATTGCAGTTCAGTATTCGGTTCATACTCGGATGGTATCTCATGTATGATCTCAGGATCCTCAATGATGTGATTCAGGATTATCGTCAGCTCTGCCAGCAGTGTTGTGTCGGGCAGTGAGAAGCTGACACCACATTCGGGGTTTCTGCATCCCCATCGCTCATTGCCTCTGGTATTGTGCTGGCGTTTCATAATACCGCCGCATTGCGGGCAGTACATCGGAACATTCAGATTGTAGATGGCATCCTTTCGGTTGGTTTCACGCTGTGTACTTTTCTGAAGCTTCAGCATGGTCGCATGGGTGTGTGTTTCCTGTGTAATCAGTGCAGGAAAGGTGTCTGTTCCGATATATCGCTCATCCTCGATCAGCCGCATGATTCTGGACTTGTTCCAGCCGATCACACCGGGACGGTATTCGATACAGTCGGCGTTCAGATCGGCGGCGATATTCAGAAGGGACTGTCCATGCAGGTATTCACTGAATATCCGCTGGATGATTTCGCTTTCATTCGGGTTAATGGTAACCACACCGTTTTCGTAACGGTATCCGTATGGAATTGTTCGTACATTCATGCTGTTTTACACCGTCCTTTCTCCGGTATTTCCTCGGTCAGTGATATGCCGCCGATCAGATGGAATGTAAGCGATGAGCTGCTCTCAACCGTGATCCGTTCTACGATCTGCTCGAATAGTTCTTCGTCGAAGCTGTCCATGGGTTCATATTCCTCGAATATGTCGTACAGCTCTCTCAGCTTATCAAGCTGTTCATCGTTTTCATCTTCCGAAAGTTTCTTTTTTCGTTCTGCTCTAAGAGTGCTGATTTTCTGATTGATGTCTGCTGACTGCTGTGCGTACTCTGCGGCATTCAGAATTCCGTTTGTATGCAGGCGTGTGATAACAAGGTTCTGAGCCGTCAGATTGGCGATCTCACCGTCAATCTCCGATATCCTTCCGTGATTCTCGCTTGTTTTGTTCTGCATCCGTTCAATGTCACGGATTAATTTTCCGATCAGATCATTGCAGTGATCTTTCAGCTTCCATGTCAGCAACTGGAAGGTATCGTAAACACCGTTCTCACGGAGTCTACGGAATCCCTTCTTCATTCAGCATGGTCGCAATCGCCTGCTTGCCGTACCCACTCAGGTACAGGTCGAATATCCGCTGTATCACCTTTGCTTCGGCTTCATTTTCGACGAGTTTTCCGTCGATGAGGTCAAAGCCGTAAGCGGGAGATGAGGTATTGTAGTCGCTGGATTCCGTCCTCTTTTTATAGCTCCAACGGACATTCCCTGATATGGCTTCGCTTTCCTGTTGTGCAGCCATACCGGGGAATGTTACGATCATCTCCATATTCAGTTTTTCGGTGTCAATGTCCTGTTCCTCAAAGTAGATACTGACACCAAGCTCCTTCATCAGTCGGACTGCTGTAAGAAGCTCCGGTGTATTCCGTGCGAAGCGGGATACCGATTTTACGATGATCCGGTCAATCTTTCCTTTCTTGCAGTCACGGATCATACGGTTCATTTCATCACGCTTGTCCATGCTGGTACCTGTCAGCCCTTCGTCGGCGTAGATGTCCACCAGAGTGTACTGCGGATGCTTTCGCTCATAATCCTTGTAATACCGAATCTGTGATGCGAAGGAATGCAGCTGATCTTCCGAATTACTGGATACCCGACAGTAAGCCGCCAGACGGATTTTCTGCTTTTCTTTTTCTGTTCGGCTTGTAATGTCTATGACATTCATTGTGTGTTCTCCTTTCCGCAGGTATCTTTCCTGCTGCATCAATCATATCACAAGAGTTCGAATACATCCAGTGCAAACCCAGAATGTTATCTTCTCAGAAACAATAAAGTTCCACTTCGTAATAAGCGGACATAATGCGAAGAATCTCTTTGTATTCATCTTCTGTAATAAGCTTCATGCCAAGGAGAAGCCGGAGCATATTGATGCTGTAGCAGACAGATGCGTTATTCTGATCGATCATTTTTGTTATCCTCCCTGTTTTGTAATTCCAGACTCGCCATAAGTGCAAGATCCACTTCGTGCATAATCTCTGAGTCCAGTGTGGTTATATACCTGTCCAGCCTTGTTTTATCAATCGTCCGAATCTGCTCGGTCATGACCATTGACTTCATCATAGATTCGGAACCGTTGATTATGACATGGGTTGGGAGGTTTCTTTTATGCATTTGACTTGTGATGGCAGCAACAATGGTGGTCGGACTGTATCGGTTTCCGGAATCATTCTGGATGATCAAAACCGGACGCCGGCCATCCTGCTCACTGCCCACAACGGGTGAAAGATCGGCGTAGTATATGTCGCCGCGTTTTATTTCTTTCATGTGCTTTCCTATGTAAAAAAGACGGTCGTATATCTCCGAAAGGGAACATACGACCGTCCTTCATTTTGTTTGTCGTTTTGTGTGTTGTCCGTAATTTATCTCATACCCACGGACTGATTTTTCATCGGGCTTTCAGCAGACGGACAGCTGCGAACTGTCTCCATTGGAATCTCACCATCGCTGAGTTTGGACTCGTCCAAACTCGGTACCCACGCCGACCGCGCTTTCGCTGCGGAAGTATCATTGTCACCGTTGTCTGTCATCGCACACCACAGGGAGCAATCCTGCGGTCAAGTCATCGGACTCGTCTGCTTGCCGGCTCATCACCTCTGCAACAACGGGAATGTATCTGCTGAAGGAATATGCGGTTATCAATGATCGGATGAGAATGAGATGTACCCCTTTCTCGCTTGTATAGGGGAAGATCATCGGCTTTTGAGCCACATTATTTTGAAAATTTTTTATTTTTTCTCAATTTTTCGAGAATTCTTTCCTTGCGATGGTTGATCGTCCTCTGCGGGATCCCAGTTCTGCGGGAATATTCCCTTTCTGAAATCCCTTTGTTATATAAAGCTTCAACCAATTGCCGTTCTTCTGCTTCAAGCTCATCAATGCACTCCCGGAGCGATTTGACGATTTCTGCCTGAACAACAATGTTTTCCGGCGTTTCTTCTTCATCAACAAACTCATGAAAGTTTTCATAATTTTCGTTCTCGCCGCCGATCAGGTCACTGATCTGAATCTCATGATCGTAGAAGCTCTCATCGTTGTCCTTGATATTCCATTCTGTCCGACGGTATGTATCGTACACCTTTTTCGTGACGACGACATCTTCATACTGCTTGGTCAGGGTGTTGTAAACCTTGAGGATATAGATATCTTTTTCCATTTTGTGATCTCCTGTGAATTTTTGAAATTTGGGTAAAAATCAAAAATTCGGAGATCACGGATATCGTGCGACAGCGGTCTGCCACACGGAAATAAAAAAAGGACGGCAGCTTTCACAAGTTAATGCAAAAGCTGCCGTCCAGCAGATATATTCAGATAACAACAGAAAACCTCCGCAAGTTATTCTTTCAAGGCAATTGCTGTTTGCCTTTCCAGTCTAACTTGCGGACGTTACATGCCCCATTGCACGGGGTATTACAATTTGTTACAAGTTGAAATTGGCGTTAAATGAGTATTACGGAGGCATTACACTTTGTTACAGAAGTATTTTAATGATGAATTATGCCTCCATAAACGTCATAAAGATAGTCAAGTGCATGTATATATGTATTATCTTCCATAGAATGTCTACGTTGCCATGCCAACAGAGTATTATCATTTAAGATAAACATTTCTTTCAAAAATTTCTCAACATCATATTCTATATTGAGTTCACTTTTGGCACCTCCCATACTTGAATGTTCAAAATAAACGTTCTGTATCCGGGCGGGAGGATTCATTCTAAGCATGCTGGTCATTGATAATTCATGGTATATCCACGGCGATAATGTCGTAGAATCTCCATTTTTCTGTTTGGAAATTTCTGAGGCGATTGAGATAGAATTAGGTGTATTATAGAATATTACACAT
>JAFUKI010000048.1 GCA_017467815.1 Clostridia bacterium | reverse complement strand
TGCTCGCCTACGGTGAGGAAATCAGCCGTCAGATCGAAGCGGAAGGCACAATTCTCTTCAAAAACGAAAACAATGTGCTTCCTCTTGCTGCAGACAGCAAGGTAAGCTGCTTCTCCACCTCCTCTGTCAATCTTGTGTATGGCGGAACGGGATCGGGTACGATTGATACTTCCGTTGCCGATACGCTGAAGGATGCTCTGGAAAAGGTTGGTGTCTCCGTGAACGAAACCCTCTGGGACTTCTATGAAACGGGGGCTGCTTCTGAATATTCCAGCGGCGGAACGGGGTATCTGCCAAAGAAATCCGCCCTGTACGAAGCCCCGTGGAGCGTTTATACGGATGATGTTCTTTCTTCCGTGGAACAGTACGGCGATGCGGCGATTGTGGTATTTTCCAGATCCGGCGGCGAGGAATGGGATCTTGAACATCAGACCTTCAACTATCTTGCGCTCGGCGAAGACGAACATGAGCTTCTGAAAAACGTCTGTCAGATGCGGGAGGACGGAATCCTTTCTTCCGTGATCGTGCTGATCAACTCCTCCAATCCTATGGAAATGACCTTCCTTGATACCTACAATATCGATGCCTGTATGCAGATCGGTATGGTGGGCGGTCACGGGATTAATGCTGTGGCTGATCTTCTTGTCGGCAATATCACGCCGTCGGGTAGCCTTGCGGACACATGGTGCTACGAATATTATTCCGCACCTGCCATGTGGAATTTCACGTCCACGGAATACGAGGGTGCAAAAGAAGCGGGAGTTCCCTCAAATGCCGATTCCTACATGATTTATCAGGAAGGCATTTATATCGGCTACCGCTATTACGAAACAAGATATGAAGATTATGTCATGGGTACAGGCAATGCCGGAGAGTATGATTACAGTTCCGTTGTGGCATATCCGTTCGGGCACGGTCTGAGCTATACAGAATTTGGGTACAGCGATTTCAGCGTCGAATACGATGAAAGCAGCGATGCTTTTCTTGTGAATGTTACCATCACCAATACCGGGGAGGCTTCCGGCAAAGAAACCGTTCAGGTATATGGTCAGAGTCCGTATACGGAATATGATAAAGAACACGGCGTGGAAAAGTCCGCCGTTATCCTTTGCGGTTACGAAAAAACGGAAATTCTTGCGCCCGGTGAATCGGAAAATGTAACGATATCGGTCAGTAAACGGGATCTGGCGAGTTTTGATGCCTACGGTGCCGGAACCTATATCATGGATGCGGGCGACTATTATCTGACAGCGGCGGCAGATGCCCACGACGCAGTCAATCAGATTCTCGCGGCAAAGGGTTATACCGTTGAAAACACCGACGGTCGTATGACAGCGGACGGAGAGATTTCCCTGACATGGACATGGACGGAAGATGTATTTGATGCTGCCACCTATTCGGTGTCGCTGAACGGTACACCGATCACAAATCAGCTTTCCGATGCTGACCCGAATCTCTATGAGGGCATTACGGAAACCGTAACCTGGCTCAGCCGATCCGATTGGATGGGAACATTCCCGACCGAACGTGTCAAGCTGACTTTGACAGAGGTGCTGGCAGAGGATCTGCAGCATCAGCAGTACGATCCTGCGGATTATGACAGTTCTGATTACAGTATGCCGACAATGGGAGCCGAAAACGGTCTGCGTCTGTACGATATGATGGGCAAGGATTTTGACGATCCCGACTGGCAGCTTCTTTTGGATCAGCTTTCCTACGATGATATGGTAACGCTCGTCAGCGATGCGTTCCATTCCCGTTCGGCTGTGGAATCCGTACAGGCACCGTTTGCCAGAGATGAAAACGGTCCTTCCGGTCTGAATACGGCATTTATTGCAGAAGATATTGCCGCAACGACTTTCCCCACGGAAAATATTATGGCATCCACCTTCAACAACGAACTTGTATATGAAGTGGGAAAGGTTCTTGCAAATAATTGTCTGATGGCAGGGCTTGACGGTCTGTACGGCCCCGGTGTGAATATGCACCGCTCTGCGTACGGCGGCAGAAATTTTGAGTATTATTCCGAAGACCCGTATCTTGCCGGAAAAATGTGTGCATACGAAGCACGCGGTGTGGAGGACAGAGGGGTAGATACCCTTCTGAAACACTTTGCTTTGAACGATTGCGAAGTTGACCGCATCGGCCTTGGGGTCTGGATAGGCGAACAGGCGGCGAGAGAAATTTATCTGAAAGCTTTCCAGACTGCCCTTGAAGAAGAACATCCAAACGGCATCATGGCAGCCTATACCCGCTGGGGAGCCACATGGTCCGGCGGCAACGAAGGCCTTATCACCGGGATTCTCCGTGAAGAATGGGGCTGTGACGGCTGGCTGATTTCCGATAATGTCCGAACCGATATGATCACGGCTGCGGGAGGAATTATGGCAGGTCTTACGGCATTTGATGCACCTCTGCCTATGATTCTGAATTTCGGTCAGTACAGCAGTGACCCTATCATGATTACAAAAATACGTGAAGCATGCCATTATAATCTGTATGCGCTGGCAAATTCGGCTGCCATGAACGGCATCGGCGAAGATACTGTGATACAAGTTACGGAATACTTTATGATTCCTCTGTTCCGTACTCTGTCCGTCGGATTTGCGGCGTTTGCGGTGTTCTGTGCCTGCCGGTGGTACCGAAAAAATAAAAAGTGGACGGAAAAACAACAATCAAACGGCGGTGAAACCCTATGTACAAAAAGCGAAATATCCTGATCTGGGGACAGCATCAGGAATCCGAAGATACGGCGTTGCTTCTGAAAGAATATTTTGAAAACGCAAAAAATCCTTTCCGTTGTACGGTATCCTGTGATTATGATGAAATATTTGCGCAGATTGTTGACAGTGACCCCACGCTTGTCATTGTCCTTGCAGACGGTGCAAACGGTCTGGAATGTGTCTTTCAATCCAAGAAATACGATCGGGACATGACGGTTTTCTGGTTCTCGGATGACCCGAATTTTTCGAGCCAGTCGCACCGTCTGGAATGCGCATACTTTGCAGAAAAGCCCCTGACAGCGGAAAAACTAAACAAAGCATTCTCACGATGCAATCATCTTGGGATATCCGTTTGATTTGCCCATACATATTTATAAATGATAAAGGAGACAACCATGAAAAACCTGACGATTGTTGTACTGGTACTGGCGATAATCTGTTCATTGATCGTTGTGCCTGTATCCGCCGCGGATGATGCCGCAGAGAAGCATATCCATTCGCTGAATGAGATCGGCGTTTGTACCGCTTGCGAAATGAATGTTCTTTCCCTGCTGAATACAGCATACATCTATTCTTTCCCTCTTGTTCTGATGGAT
>JAFUKI010000047.1 GCA_017467815.1 Clostridia bacterium | reverse complement strand
TCTGTATTCTTCCTCCTAACTTGCCGGTCTGCTCCACGATATTGGCAAGTTTAAATCTCAGTACAAGGAGTATCTGGAAGCCTCCGTCAACGGTGAAAAAGGCCGACGCGGCTCTGTGATCCATACCTTTGCGGGAACACGATATCTGCTTCAATACCATAATCAGGACCTGAACAGCGATCCTGATTACAGGGACATGGTCAGTGAAATGCTGGCTTATGCAGTCGGCGCGCATCACGGATTGTTTGACTGTGTAAATGAAGACCATGAAAACGGGTTTCTGCACAGATACCAAACCATACCAGCAGGAGACCGGGAGGCAATCCGTAATTTCCATGAGCAGTGTGCGGATGAAGAAGAACTGAACAACCTGTTCGAAAAATCCATAACGGAACTGACGCCGATCCTTGAAAAATGTGATGCTATCGCAGAAGCAGTCTCGGATGACGAATTGATGTATTTATGCGGGCTCCTCGTGCGGCTTTTGACATCTGCCGTCATGGAGGGAGACCGTCGCGATACCGCTGAGTTCATGAGCGGAGCTGTATATCCGCCGGAAGCAGACCGGGAATTGTGGCAAATGTTGCTCAGAATGACAGAAGAGAAACTGAATACGCTTGATTCCTCTTCACCGTTCAATGCAGCGCGCCGGAAAATATCCGATATCTGCCGCAAATCTGCCGACAAACCGTCCGGTGTCTATCGTCTCAATGTTCCGACCGGCGGCGGGAAAACACTCTCCGCACTGCGTTACGCTCTGGCTCATGCGGCAGAACATAACAAGAAGCGCATTATCTTAACTTTTCCACTGTTGTCGATTTTAGAGCAAAACAGTGATGTAATCAAGAAATATATCGGAGAAGATTATGTCCTAGAGCATCATTCCAATGTGGTACAGGATACAGCCTCTCCGGAGAAGCTGGAAGAGTATGAACTCCTGACAGAGACATGGTCTTCTCCCATAATTGTGACAACACTGGTACAGCTTCTGAACACTATGTTTGACGGTAAAACCGCATCGGTTCGCAGATTCCACACACTGACGGATGCAGTTATCATCATTGATGAGGTTCAGACAGTTCCCGGTAAAATGCTGACGTTGTTTAATCTGGCAATATCATTCCTGGCGGAGATCTGCAATGCAACCATTCTGCTGTGCTCTGCCACCCAGCCGTGTCTGGAAAAAATGAAACACCCAATCCGTGCACAGATCCATGATATCGTCCCGTATGATCCCGCACTCTGGAAGGTGTTCCGGCGTACCGATATCCGTTTCGCAGGCAGTTTCCGCATGGATGAAATTCCTGCATTTGCAGATGAGATTCTCACGGATACCGGCAGTCTGCTGATCGTCTGCAACAAGAAATCCGAATCAGAATTCATTTATCATGCAATAAAAGACAGCGGATACCATGTCTTTCACCTGTCCGCGTCCATGTGTATGGATCATCGCCGACAGACACTTCGGGATCTTCAAAACTCACTGAATGATACCGGCAGGAAAACCGTCTGCGTGGCAACACAGATAATTGAAGCCGGAGTGGATATCTCCTTTGGCGCCGTCATACGCCTGACAGCAGGTCTGGACAGCATCATCCAGTCCGCCGGCAGATGCAACCGTCACGGTGAATCCGATACAATCGCACCGGTATATATTGTGCGGACACTGGACGAGAACCTCAACCACCTTCAGGAAATCAGACTGGCTCAGCAGTCAACCGAATCCCTTCTTGCCGCTTATGAGAGAGCACCTGAAAAATACGGTTCCGACCTTTCTTCCGACGAATCGGTACGGTATTATTACAATCGGCTGTTCAGAAATCAATCCGGAACCAATGAAGGATATCATGACTACCTCATAGAACGGAAGCCGACGCTTTTCAGTCTGCTTGCAGAAAATAGCCAATGGCGGAAAGATGACGGCATCATACCCTTTGCCCTCCATCAGGCTTTCGCATCGGCAGGAAAATATTTTGAAGTATTTGACAACGACACCACGGATGTGATTGTTCCATGGTGTGACGGCGAGAAAATCATTGCGGATCTGGCATCCGAACGCGCAGAGCACGATATGAACTATGTCAGGGGACTGTTGATTGGCGCGAAAAACTACACAGTTTCCCTGTATTCCTATCAGAAAAAGAAGCTGGAAGAAGCCGGCGTGATCCATCCGCTTCTCGAAGGAGCCGTTCTTTATCTTGATACACAATACTACGATGAACATACAGGAGTACAAATCAACACTGAAAAGGAGGTGCCTATCGAATGCGATATCCAAATCTGGTAGAATTTGAAGTTACCGGAGATTACGGTCTTTTCTCAGATCCAATCATGAGAGTCGGCGGCGAAAAATGCAGTTATCACATTCCGACCTACGAAGCACTCAAAGGTATTCTGGCATCGGTCTACTGGAAACCGACGATCATCTGGATCATTGATGCTGTTCGCGTGATGAATCCGATCCGCACGGAAGTCAAAGGAATCCGCCCCATCAAGTACAACGGCGGCAATGATTTATCCTACTATACCTACCTGAGGGACTGCCGGTATCAGGTGAAAGCGCATTTCGAGTGGAATCTGAACCGTCCGGAGCTTGCCGGTGACAGAGACGAAAACAAGCATCACAACATTGCCCGCAGAATGATTAAAAAGGGTGGGCGGCGTGATATTTTCCTCGGAACGCGGGAGTGTCAGGGATATGTGGAACCCTGCGTTTTCGGCGAAGGGACCGGCGCATATGACGATCTTGACGAGCTGGGCTTCGGACTGATGTACCATGGAATCACATATGCCGATGAAGCATATTCCGAAGAAACCAAAAACAGAATGACAGCAAATTTCTGGTATCCTGTGATGAAGAACGGTATCATTACCTTCCCGAAGCCGCAGAATTGCCCGCTCCACAAATCGCTCGGAGAAATGGAAATGAAGAAATTCGGTGAAGAGTTTGATAACTTCATCGGACTCAAAGAATTCGGGGAGGTGGAATGATGGGTCTGTTTCAGAAAGCCTATGAAACCTACGAACATTTCAGCAGTCAGGCCGGGATTTACTCCAACCGGAAAGAACCGCTTGCTCCCATCGGACATATTATTACGTCGGCGCAGATCGAAATCATGCTTGATGCAAACGGGAACTTCATCCGGGCATTGCCGGTCGGAAAAGACGAGCCGAAAATCATCATTCCGGTAACGGAAGAATCCTCGGGACGTACAAGCGGGATTTGTCCCCATCCTCTGTGCGATCAGATCGGCTATATCTCCCCTGCCAACGCCAAAAAACATGATGCTTACGTGGAGCAGCTCACCGACTGGGCAGAATCCGAATACAGCCATCCCATGCTGAAACCAATCCTCGCCTATGTCAGAAGCGGTACAATCCTTTCCGATCTGGCACACTCCGGCATTGCCGCTCCTGCCGAAAAGGATACTGTGTGCTGGACTGTGATCGGTCTGGATGACGAAGACAGTGAAAAGTGTTGGTGCAACAGAAAGCTGTTCGAAGCCTTTATCGGTTACTATTCTGTAAAAAAAGCAGACGACGATCCGGTACTGTGCATGATTACAGGGCAGACAACCGCTCAGGCGCATCAGCATCTCAAAGGCATCATTTCCATCAACGGCAACGCCAAGCTGATATCTGCCAACGATACCTCAAACTTCACCTACCGCGGACGCTTCAGGACGGACGATCAGGCTGCAACGATAGGGTACGAGGCTTCCCAGAAAGCACACAACGCTCTGAAATGGCTTGCGGCGGATCAGGGTGTCATCATCGGCGGCCGGACATTCCTCTGCTGGAATCCACAGGGCAAACCACTGCCTTCCCGTCAGTTTTTACGGAAAAACAGAACCGAAAACCGCATACCGGAGCTGGAAGACTACCGGAAAGATCTGGCTGAAACGCTTCTGAGTTATAAAAGCAATCACAAACCTACGGATGACGCCGTGATTGCAGTATTCGATGCGGCAACGACCGGACGGCTGGCAGTAACTTATTACAACGAAATGCCGGCACATGATTTTCTGGACAATCTCGCAAAATGGGATTTGTCCTGCTGCTTCAGAAACAATCGGGATGGTGTAAAGGCGCCTTCACTGGAACGCATCATCCACTGCGCTTTCGGTACGGAGCGATCCGGAAAAATTGAAGCGGACGAAAAAATCGTGAGACAGCATATGCAGCGGCTTCTGATCTGCCGTGTGGAAAACGCAAAAATGCCGTATGATATCGTCCATGCAATTGCACAGAAAACCATGCGGCCGATGGCATATGAAGCAGGTTCACGGGAGTATCTGCAATTTACAGCCTGTGCTGTCATCAGAAAGTATTATTTGGATCATAAACAGGAGGAATACGATATGGCTCTTGAAAAAGACAGAAACGACATCAGCTACCAGTACGGCAGACTGCTGGCGGTATTGGAAAAGGCAGAACGTGACACATACGACAACAGCGAAAGCCGCGATCCCAATGCAATCCGTATGCAGTCAGCATTCTGTACACGCCCTCTCATGACTGCAAAAACAATCATCGAACAGCTCAAGAAGAGCTATCTTCCAAGACTGTCACCGGGACTCCGGACATATTATGACCGTCTGATCGGCGAGATTTTCGAAAAAATCGACTCACATCCCGCAAACCAGCAGAACGCTCCCCTGAAAGAAACCTACATCCTCGGCTACTATCTCCAGAAAAACGCGCTCTATACAAAGAACAAAGATATGACTGAAACGGAGGAATCTGAAAATGAGTAAGCTTGCAAACAAGATCGATTTTATCGTACTGGTATCCGCAAATATGGCCAATGTCAACGGTGACCCGCTGAACGGCAACCGTCCCCGTACCGACTACAACGGCTTCGGCGAAATGTCCGACGTATGCATCAAGAGAAAAATCCGCAACCGTATGCAGGATCTGGGCAACAGGATCTTTGTTCAGTCCGATGACAGAGCGGATGACAACTTCACCAGTCTCAGCGAACGTGCCTCCAAAACCATCGGCAAAGTAAAAACCAAGGAAGAATATTCCCGAAAAGCCTGTGCCGAGTGGCTTGACGTCCGCACCTTCGGTCAGGTATTCGCATTCAAGGGCGACAGTGTATCCGTAGGTGTGCGTGGTCCTGTTTCCATTCATCAGGCAGTCAGCGCATCCCCTGTGGAGATTCAGTCCATCCAGATTACCAAAAGCGTAAACAGTGAGTCCAAAGATACCAGAGCCTCCGACACCATGGGGATGAAGCATTTTGTGCGCTTCGGTCTGTATAAAATCAAAGGATCCATCAATGTACAGCTCGCCGAAAAGACGGACTTTACCGAAGAAGATGCCGAAACGGTCAAGGAATGTCTCAGAACGCTGTTTGTGAATGACGCTTCCTCTGCCAGACCCGACGGTTCCATGGAAGTAATCCGGGTATATTGGTGGAAGCACAACTGCAAGGACGGTCAGTATTCTTCCGCAAAGGTACATAAACTGCTGAATGTAACTCTGAATGAAGGTGTTTCCGAACCTGCATCTGCTGATGACTACACCATCACTGTGGATTCACTCCCCGATCTCGCTCTTGAGGTTATCGATGGAATATAACGAAGACAGTTATCTGATGCTGTCCGGAGTCCAGCACTTCGCATTCTGCCGCCGGCAGTGGGCACTGATCCACATCGATAATGTCTGGGTGGAAAATGAACGGACAACGGAAGGCAAACTGCTGCACGATAATGCCCATGATGCATACCGCTCCGAATCCAGAGGTGAAGTTATCATATCCCGTGCAATGCCGATCTTTTCCCGTACCATGGGTCTGTCCGGTGAATGCGATGTTGTTGAATTCCGGAAAAACAGTGCAGAAGGTATCGCATTGCACGGCAAAGACGGCTTTTACACTGTCTATCCGGTGGAATATAAACGTGGGACACCGAAAGAGAATCCGTGCGATATGCTGCAGCTGACTGCTCAGGCGATGTGTCTGGAAGAAATGATGTGCTGCAACATCACGGAAGGAGCGCTGTATTACTTCGAAACCCGTCATCGGGTCAAAGTCAGCATTACGGATGAATTGCGCGATACCGTACACAAATACGCCGCCGAAATGCATGAGTATTATGAACGTCAGTATCTGCCGCGCCCGAAACGCACCAAAGCCTGCAATGCCTGCTCCCTGAAAGAACTATGTCTTCCGAAACTGGAAAAAATCCAGTCTGCGAAAGCCTATAATGACGAAAATCTCGGGAGGAATGATCTGTGAAAAAATTGCAGAATACATTATATATCACTACTCCGGATGCCTATCTCTCGCTGGATGGTGAAAATGTTGTGCTTTCCGTCAACAAGGAAGAGCGCGGCCGAAAACCTCTGCATCTGTTTGAAAGCATCGTCGTATTCGGCTATCCCGGAGTATCGCCTGCCCTGATGGGAAAATGTGCGGAATACGGGATCATCATCACATTTCTGACGCCTTCCGACAAATTTCTCTCCCGGAGTGTCGGCAAAACCTACGGAAATGTACTCGTCCGCCGTGCACAATACCGGATTGCAGATGATCCCGAGCGTTCGCTGCACATTGCCGCCAATATGCTCTCCGCAAAAATGACGAACAGTGCCGCTGTGCTCAGACGTGTGCTAAGCGATCACCGGGAACGCGTTGATGCAGCCAGAATCGAAAATGCCGCTGCAAACATCAAATACAATGCGGTAAAAGCATATTCCGTGGAATCCGCAGAATCCCTCAGAGGTTTGGAAGGCGAATGCGCGAACCGGTATTTCTCTGTATTCGATGAATTGATTCTCACACAGAAAGAAGAATTCCGATACAGCGGCCGAAACCGCAGACCTTCGCTGGATCCGGTCAACGCAATGCTCTCCTTCGGCTATGCACTCATGACATCCATGTGCACCTCCGCTCTGGAAAGCGCAGGACTGGATCCGTATGTGGGTTTCTTCCACACCGATCGTCCGGGCAGATGCTCACTTGCGCTGGATCTGCTGGAAGAATTCCGTGCACCGTTCGTGGACCGCTTTGTTTTGACCATGATAAACAAAAAAGTGGTATCTGAATCATCATTCTGCACAAAGGAAAACGGCGCGGTTCTTCTCACAGACACAGCACGTGCAGAATTTCTCACCCAATGGCAGAAGAAAAAGTCCGAGGAAATCCTCCACCCATATCTGAAGGAAAAGGTACAATGGGGAATGATTCCTTTCGTGCAGGCAATGCTGCTGGCAAAGTATATTCGCGGCGATCTGGATGATTATCCGCCGTTTATCTGGAAGTGAGGAATACAGATGCTTGTTCTGATCACGTACGATGTCAACACAACGGATGCTGCCGGTCGAAAAAGACTATCAAAAGTCGCAAAAATCTGCGTCAACTACGGTCAGCGGGTGCAGAATTCTGTGTTTGAGTGTTCTCTCGACAACGCACAGCTTATTGTTGTACGGGACAAACTGCGCAAAGTTATCAATGAAGAATACGACAGTCTGCGGATCTATAATCTCGGCAACTCCTACGCGAACCGAATCGAGCATTATGGAGTCAAAGAAACATATGACCCCGCCGAACCTGTCTTTATGTAATCCGTGCGAATAGAAAGTACACATAAAATCCCTGCCGATTCGCACGCTAAAAGAAAACCCTTCATAAACAAATCGGAAGCTGAACCGATCATATGGAATCCTGTATCATGCAGTTCCACAAATACAGCAACTCGCGGAATCTGCAAAATTTGTTGATTCCGCCGTCACTCCCCACGCGGGAGTGTGGATTGAAATTACTTTACAATATTAGATAAAATATATAATAATGTCACTCCCCACGCGGGAGTGTGGATTGAAATTATGATAAGAAAGATGGAAAAGATTATTTCATCGGTCACTCCCCACGCGGGAGTGTGGATTGAAATGTACTGGCTGGAATCGGCTTGTACAACGTG
>JAFUKI010000046.1 GCA_017467815.1 Clostridia bacterium | reverse complement strand
TTTTAGGTACGCCTATCAGTAAAGATAGTATTCGCAATGTTTGATAAATTGATTCAAAAGAAGAGGTATATAAATGGATATTGCTAATTTCATTCAGAAGTTTTTTCTCTATTTATTACCAGGTATATTTGGGTTAATAATTTTCGAACATCTTACCCCTCAAAAAGAAAGACATTATTACAAAGAGTTTGTATTTTCATTTATTCTTTCTTTTGTTTCTTTTCTCATTGTGGATATACTAATTTCATTGTTTAATTTATTGTGTCCCAAAAGTACCGTACAGCCATTAAATATTGTCGCGTACATTAGTAACATGCAAGGGGTAATACCTAATGGTATATTTTTTGCTTCGTGTATTGTCTCAATAATTATTGCTTTGTTTTTAATTAAATGTGATTATAAACAATGGTTATTTAAGTTAGCAAAAAAGCTTAAGTTATCCAATAGAAATGATAACCTGAGTGTTTGGGAAAGTATTTTCGAAAATGATCCTGTAGTTACTTTGCGAGACAATATAACAGGCAATACATATTTCGGAACGGTAACCTCTATTTCGGATAACTGTGATAAACGTGAAATACTGTTTGAAAATGTTAGGGTATTCTCGGAAGAAGGAGATGAGTTATTTGCAGCGAATACATTGTATTTGTCTCGTAATCATAATGAATTTACAATAGAAACACAAAAGGAAGGAACTCACTTAGCGGAACATCATGGAGAAACAAAATAAAAATATATCAAAAAAAACAGAACTACCTAAAGATACAATAATTCATTCCAAAACTCCAACATCATCATCGACCCCAAATCGTCCTAAACCTAATCCAGATTATAAACCACCGGCCTCTAAACCCAAATCATCTGGGAAATAGTTTATAACAAAAAACAAGAAGCACTGTTGTTGATTGAGATGTTATGGGCAAACGATATTATATTGATAGTGATAAGATTGGGTAAGCAGAAATAAGTTTCAAGCATTATGTTTAAGGAAAAGGGGTTCTATAAGTTTTGGAAATCAAAGAAGGTGTATTAACATAAATAACAATCTTACCAACATATCCAACTTCTCCACCATCCTGCAGGAAATACGCACGGTTCTTGATACCGCACGCGCCAACATTGCACGTGAAGTCAACAATGAACTCCTGAACACATATTGGAACATCGGGCGGATCATCTCCGAATACGAACAGACCGCACCGGATCGAGCTGACTACGGCAAACAGACGTTGAAAGAACTCTCCCGTGTGCTCACTCAGGAATTCGGCAAAGGCTTTTCACGGTCGAATCTGCAGAACATGAGGGCATTTTATCTGACTTACGAAAAATGCCAGACACTGTCTGGCAAATTGAGCTGGTCGCATTATTGTGAACTTCTTTCCATTTCTGATGCGGACAAGCGCGGTTTCTACGAAAAAGAAGCGGTCAACGCTGGCTGGTCTGTCCGGGAACTGAAACGACAAATCGATAGTTCGCTGTTTGAACGGCTGCTGCTGTCCCGCGGTGATGCCAACAAGGAACAGGTTCTTGCTTTGACACTGAATGGAAACGAAATCGCAGAACCTGCCGACATCATCCGTGATCCGTATGTGTTTGAGTTTCTCGGACTGCCGGAGGACAAGCCCATGATGGAAAGCGATCTGGAACGTGCGCTTGTACGTCAGATTGAAGACTTCCTTCTGGAGCTTGGCCGCGGATTCATGTTCGTGGGTACGCAGCAGCGGGTAACGCTGAACAACACCCATTACTATGTGGATATGGTTTTCTACAACAAAATCCTGCGCGCCTATGTGCTGATCGAGCTGAAGACTACCAAACTCACGCCGGAGGCTGCCGGTCAGATCAATATGTATCTGAACTATTACGCAGCAGAAGTCAACGATCCGGATGATAATCCGCCCATCGGGATCATCCTCTGTACGGACAAGGACAGCATTACGGCAGAATATGCACTGGGCGGTCTGTCCAACAATATTTTCGCATCGCGGTATGTGCTGTATATGCCGAACAAGGAACAGCTGATTGCCCAGGTGGAAGCGG
Source organism: Clostridia bacterium (assembly GCA_017467815.1). Lineage (GTDB taxonomy): Bacteria > Bacillota > Clostridia > Oscillospirales > CAG-272 > UMGS1696. The sequence goes on along the minus strand of JAFUKI010000046.1, from coordinate 50,682 downwards.
TTCTGGAAAAATGGCATGAGAAAGAGGAACAGTAAGGCACACATAGAAATAACTAACACAGTATTCTACCATGCGGAAGAAAAGATATCGTATATAAAATCTGATAAAATTTGTCAGTGAGGAATTTATGAACCAAAACAAAGTCGAATCCATAGCTAATTGGCTGCGCAACTTAGGTAATCGTCCTGATGCATTGAATACCCCTGTGTCTCCGACAGATGTTATAAATATCCGCGAAGCAATTGCTGATATTATTTATACATCAAAAATGGATCAACCGACTATCTGCGAACATATGGCAAGTATTAAAAATCGTTTATTTGTGAACCAGATGATGGGATATGTGCAATATACGACAATCAATCCTTTTGCAGTGGGGCAGATGTTGGAATGTCTTGATTTACTGTTAGCAGTCGGCCGGAAAGATAAAAATGAATCTGATGATATGTGGAGATATGTTCATCCCTTAATCATCGAATCTTCCAGAAAATTATTTGTGGATGGCCATTATGCCAACGCTGCTTGTGATGCTTTCATTGAAATAAATGTACGTTTGAAAAAGATTTATAAAATTATGAAACCGGACACAGAAGAGATTCCGGATGGTCAGGAGCTTGTCAATAAAATTCTTTCAGAGAAAGCAGTTATGCTGGAAGTATGTGATCGTCATACGGACACAGGGGCAAATATACATAATGGTACACGTTTTATGCTGGTCGGAGCTATGGCTGCCCTTCGAAATCCCAAAGCTCATGAAAACATTACAATAACCGCTGATGATGCTTGGCGAAGGTTAATGTTTGCGAGTATGCTTATGTATGAAATTGACGAGGCGGTAAAACACACAGGACTATGTGAGGAATAATTAAATTTCAAAACAGACCTTTTATTGATTATTCCTGTGACTTATCTTTCCGAATCTCTCACTCTCATCTTGAAATTCTTGCATAAACATGGTATAATACAAATACCTCAAACCAAGCTTTCCCGGCAGTGATAGCACCCGCCGATAGCATTTTGATAGCAGAAAGTCATACACCCCATAGAATATGGATACCACACATCAAATAAAACCAAATGAAATCAAATCGCCCATACAAAAAAGTTTAGAACTCGATTTCATCTGGCGAGTGGGAGTGATCCAAAGTGGCTGTTGAGTAGTCGAAAAAACCTTGATATTACAAGGGTTTTTGGCTCTCACAATTTAAAAAAATCAGCGAAAATTGATCGTTGATACCAAATTGATACCACCACTATCCGGGGATAGAATAATACAGCTCCAAGCAGATCACTTAATAATTGAAGGTATAAATGACAAAGAACGAGATTTACAACAAACTGATCGCCATGAAGGCGGAAAACGTCAATGCTTCGAAGACTCTTACAACATCAGCAAAGCTCACCGATTATGCTCATCTTGTAAGGAAAGGGGTACAGTACGGAGAAACCGTGGACATCTGGACAGATGCTTTTCAGGCGGCAATTGACGAAAACGAAGTGGTCATCATACCGTCGTCGGATGTGCCGTACTATACCGATACCACGGTGATCCTACCGTCTGACAGACGAATTGAGGCTTATGGCGCAACTGTACAGCTTATCGAAGGTGCGACTCTGCTTCTGCTTCGCAATGCAAGCGTTGCCAACGGCACTCATATGCCCATAAAGGATGTACCGAAGAACCGTAACATTACCGTGTGCGGTGGAACTTGGGCGGAAAGCCACAAGACCAAGGCAGGCTACGGCATATCGGGAAAGCTTGACGAGGAATATACCTACGGCGGCGTCAGTTCCTGCTTCTATTTCGGCAATATGGAAGGACTTAACCTTCTTGACCTACATTTCGTTCATGCAGGCGGATTTTCTGTGCAGGTTGGAAACGTCGCGAATGCTGTGTTCGAAAACATCGAATTTACGGGGTGCTTCGCCGACGGTCTGCATATCAACGGAAACTGTGAAAACATCTATGCCTGCAATATCCGCGGCGAGGTGGGTGACGATCTTGTTGCGCTCAATATGTACGATTGGCTCAATTCATCGGTGAATTTCGGTCCGACAAAATGCGTATGGTGCGAGAAGCTTGTTCTGTTCGAATCAAGCGCTTATAAAGCTCTGCGCATTCTGCCCGGTACATATACTTTTGACGACGGTTCAGTGGTTGACTGTTCACTCACCGATGCTGTCATTCGAAACGTCCGCGGTGTCAATACCTTCAAGCTGTATTTTCAGTCCGCTTCGTACCATTATGAGTTTGAAGAACCAGAACCCGGCTCGTCGGGCAGCGCGAATAACATTTATCTCGAGGACATAAAGGCTGATCTTACCCCTATCGATATGTTTTCCGAATACACTGACAGTCATCCCGTGAAGGGTTCCTGCGCTGTGTTCGAGCTTGGTTCGGACATTGGAAGTGTGTATTTCGACAACATCGACGTAACGCTTCACCGTGACGAATATCCTTTTTCGTACATTGTCTGCATCGGTCCGAAATCGGCAAGAAAAGGCGGCCGTGAATATTTCAATCCCGATATGTCAAGCCATGCCGAAAAGGTGGCGTTTTCGAACATCCGTGTAAACGGCGAGACTGTCACAGATATTGGCGAATTTGTCCGCGAGATCGTGTTTGATGATATTTACAGCGACGGAAGATCGTCTGGCAAGGGAAGTATTGATAAAATTATTCTGAAATAACAAAATTATCGCTCTTTTTGTCGAGTGGGAATAATCTCACAGTTTAGCCAAAATATCTCCGACAGCAGACAGTGGTCTTCATTGTCTGCTTTTGTTTTTACATAATGTTCAAAAAGTTGGATACACTTCACTATTGACAAAATGAAAAAAATCCGTATAATTAATTTGTACTCAATTTAATTTTACTCAATTTATTTTGGAGGTAGTTTATGAACATTTATGATTTCAAAGTGAAGGCACGGGACGGCAGTGAAGTTTCTCTTTCGGATTACAAGGGCAAGGTATTGCTGATCGTAAACACTGCAACAGGATGCGGTTTTACGCCCCAGTACGATGAACTGCAGGCTATTTATGATGAATACAAGGACAAGGGACTGGAAATTCTGGACTTCCCGTGCAATCAGTTCGGCGAGCAGGCGCCCGGTGACGATGCGGAAATCCATTCATTCTGTACCGGTCGGTACGGCATTACTTTTCCTCAGTTTTCCAAGGTAGAGGTAAACGGCGAAAACGCAATTCCGCTTTTCAAATGGCTTACCGATCATACAGAATTTGAAGGATTCGGTATGTCTCCCATGGGGATCATGCTGTCGGGTGTTGTTAAGAAAACCGATAAGGATTATAAAAACAACGGCAAGATCAAATGGAATTTCACAAAGTTTCTGATCAGCAGAGATGGTAATATCGCTGCCCGTTTTGAACCTACGGATATGAAAAAATTAAAAGCAAAGATCGAGGAATGTCTGTAATACGGCGTATAAAACAGAAACTGTCTGTTCCCGGATCATCCCTTTGGATATTCACGGAAATATGATTGGCTTCCTGCACCGATCAGCCGGTAAAGGCTGTCAGAAAAGCATTTTATGAATTGCAGTCTGCATAATTGAAAAAACAATTCGTTTGTGCTATAATAAAGCAAACACACTGTATCGGAGGCCGGTTATGGATAAAAAATACGAAGCTCTACGGTTAAAAAATCAAATATGTTTTCCGCTTTATGCCGCCTCCCGTGAAGTTATCAAGCAGTACAGACCGTACCTGAATGCGCTTGACCTTACCTATACGCAATATATCGCTATGATGGTGTTTTGGGAAGAGAAAAAGCTCAGCGTTACGGAACTTGGCAAAAGATTGTTTCTGGACTCCGGTACTCTGACCCCCGTTCTGAAAAGTCTTGAAGCCAAGGGATATGTAGTCCGTTCCCGTTCCAGGGAAGATGAACGTATGCTTCTGGTTGAGATCACTGAAAAAGGGGAGAATCTGAAAGACGACGCAGTTTCCGTTCCCCAAAGTGTTGCAGGCTGTGTAAAATTGGATGCGGAAGAAGCAATGCAATTATATCGTCTGTTATATAAAGTACTCGGATCGTTACAGGAAGAATGATCAGCCGTTGTTCTTCCCTGCCTTGATTTACAGGCTCGACATCAGCCGGTATGACCTTTCCGCTTACCGCTTTGTCCTCCCCTTGCATCCGCGCAGAATTTCTGTTATAATAGACCCAAATACAACAGCAGGAGTATACTATGGATCTCATCGAGAAAATGACCGATTCCCAGCTTATTTTTGACGGATACGTTGTCCATCTGTATAAGGATACCGTACAGCTTCCCGACGGAAAGACCGGGTACAGAGAATACGTAAAACACGTGGGGGCTGTTTGTGTGGTGCCTGTTACCGATGAGGGGGAGGTGCTTCTGGAGCGTCAGTTCCGGTATGCAGTGGATCAGGTTCTTACGGAAATCCCGGCGGGCAAGCTGGATTATCCCGGTGAGGATTGGGCAGAGGCGGCGCTTCGGGAACTCCGGGAAGAAACCGGTGCTGTTCCCCGTGAACTGATCGATATGGGAGATTACTACGGTTCCCCGGCGATTATGGGTGAGCGTATCCGGATGTTTCTTGCCAAAGGTCTGACTTTTACGGAAAATGATCTGGATGAGGACGAATTTCTGGAAGTGTTTCGGATGCCCCTTGATGAAGCCGTAAAAGCCGTTCTGAAAGGCGAGATCCCCGATGGGAAAACACAATGCGGTATTCTCCGTGCTGCCATGATGCTGCAGACCGAAGCCTGACTGCCGATCACACAAAACTGTATACAGCATAACCCACAGCGGATACTTTTCTCTGTGGGTTTCCTCTTTTCATCCCCCCAAAAATATGCTATAATAATACCGCCAACTACTCCATCACAACCGAGGTGCCGCCATGCTTGAAACAATGCGTTCTTTTTTTGAAAACCGTTTGGACGGATATGATGAACATATGATGACCAATATCGCTTCCGCGGAAGAATTCTATCCTTTCACCGCTGCTTGCCTGCCCCTGGATCCGGGATGCCGTGTGCTGGATCTGGGATGCGGTACGGGGTTGGAGTTGGGGGCATATTTCCTGTGCAATCCTTCTGCCAAAGTGACCGGGATCGACCTGGCGCCGGGAATGCTGGATGTTTTGCGGGAGAAGTTTCCGGATAAGGATATCACTTTGCTTACGGGATCCTATTTTGATGTGCCTTTCGGGGAGAATGTGTTTGATGCGGCGGTTTCTGTTGAAAGTCTGCATCACTTCACCAAAGAAGAAAAAATCCCCCTGTATGCCCGACTCCGCAGTGCACTGAAGGAAAACGGATATTTTATCCTGACCGATTATTTCGCTTTATCGGATGAGGAAGAAATTACGCACCGCCGGAATCTGGCTGCGCTGAAAGAAGAACAGGGGATCACGGACAATGGGTTCTACCATTACGACACACCGCTGACACTGGAACATGAAACGGCAGCCCTGTACCAAGCCGGCTTTTCCGCCGTGGAGGTGCTGAAGAAATGGGGTGCCACCGGTACGCTGAAAGCCATACGGTAATGCCGGAGACAATACAGTAAATTCTCTCAGGCGCACAAAAACTTCATCGGATTCCCTTTACTTTCGGCTGTACTTGTGGTATCATTTTTAAGAAAAGATTTCACTGCTGAATAAACCAAGGAGATCAAGAGGTCCTTATATAAAAATCTATTTTTCAGAAAAGGAGAATCGCTATGTCCGATATTCTCAACACATTTTGTCGTCCCGAAGATGTAGGTGTATCCCCGGAATGGGTCGCCGACTACATCAACACCCTGAACGAAAAAAGAAAGGTCTGCCACAGCTTTATTATGATCCGTCACGGTAAAGTATTTGCCGAAGGATACTGGGCGCCCTTCCATAAGGATTTCAAGCATCGTATGTTCTCCGTCAGCAAAAGCTTTGTTTCCGGTGCAATCGGTATGTTGGTCGACGAGGGCAAAATTTCGCTCAACGACAAAATCATTGATTATTTCCCCGAAAAGCTTCCCGCAGAAGTGGATCCGTACATCGCCGAAATGAAGATCCGCGATATGCTGATGATGGCAACCTGTCACCCCCACGGTACCACATACAAAACACCGACCGGTCTGGACACCAAGGACTGGGTAGCAACATTCTTCAATCCCAGCTACAAACCGGATCATATGCCCGGCACACGTTTCCTGTACGACACATCCTCTTCCCACACCCTCTGCGCCCTTGTGGAAAAACTGACGGGCAAGCCTCTTCTTGAATATCTGAAGGAAAAAGTACTTTCCGAAATCGGTTTTTCCGACGATGCCTGGTGTATTCAGGCGCCCGAAGGTACTTCCTGGGGCGGTTCCGGCGTTCTCTGCACCACCAGGGACCTGGCACGTTATGCGCTCCTCTTTGCAAACCACGGCAATATCAACGGAAAGCAGTATCTGAGTGAAGAATATATCCGTGAAGCTACCTCCGCACAGATCGACAATAAGGAACACGGATACGGTTACCAGATCTGGCGTCAGAGAAACAATTCCTTCGCTTTCACCGGTATGGGCGGTCAGTATGCCCTCGTGCATCCCGACAAGGATCTCCTGCTCATCTGCACCTCGGACTCCCAGGGAGATCCCGAAAAATACAACGGTATTCCCGATCTGATTTTCGATGCGGTTATTGATAAGATCACGGACGAAACGATACCCTATGACGATGCCGCATATGATTCCCTCTGCAGCCTGATCAGCGGCCTGAAAGTATCCCATCCTGCCGGCGAAGCTTCTTCTCCTCTGATGGCACAGGTAAACAACAAAACCTATGCGCTCGGTGAAAACCCCATGGGTATGCAGAGCTTTACCATCCGCTTTACCGAAAAGGGCGGCGTGCTGACATATCATACTGACCGCGGAGACAAAGCATATCCCTTCGGACTGGCGGAATATGAAGATACATTCCTGCCCGAGACCCATTATCACAACGAAAAGATCTGCACACCCAGCGGCAGACCCTACCGTTGTCTGAATGCCGGTGTATGGCAGAATGAAAACACATTCCTGCTGCGTACTCTGATCATTGATAACCATATCGGCAATATGACCGCGGCTTTCACTTTTGAAGACGATAAAGTTTCGCTGAACATCACAAAAAACTGCGAATGGTTCCTTAACGAATACCTCGGCTGTGCCGAAGGAAAGGTCATCTGAGTTTTCCCAATACCCAAACCCCGTTTCATCTCTATCCGGAAGATGGACGGGGTCTTTTGGTTTTTTATACATTTTAAACAATATTTACACAATGTTTCCCGATGAATCTCGATCCCTGTATTGAAATTTCCATCTGCCTATGCTATAATAAATCATAATTGGTGAATTATGCCCAAATGGCGAAAAACAAGGTGCTACGGTGGTTTTGCAGGCGGCATTCCGATACCGGAACTGACTGAATCACGCTGCAGAAAGAGATGGAAAAATGAAACTGAACATTGAAAATACAACCATAAAATTACCTGGATTAAAAAGAGAATATCACTTTTATCATATCACGGATGCCCATATCACCCATGCCGGTGCACAGGACAGCGAAGCGGAACGAATCCTGATGGAAAAGGATATCGAAAAATACACCACCACACCCGGTCTTACCCTGCCCGGCGAAGCGTGGGATATGCTGATGGAACAGATCAAGGACGACCCCGCCACAGATGCTCTGCTGATCACCGGGGATATGTTCAACTTTTTCAATCTCAGTACCCACCGTATGATCCGGGATATGTTTAAGACCTGCCCCGTGGAGATTCTGTACACCCCCGGCAATCACGAATTCTGCAATCCCGTAGATGTGGCCTACACGCCCGAACTGCAAGCGCTGGTACGTCCCACAGATCCTGCGCTGGACATTCATGTGATGTATCACAAGTTCTACGACGAATTCATGGGCGGAGACGCTGACTTCTGGGTACGGGATTACGGGGATTTCCTGATCGTGGGCATCAACAATGAAGACCACGACATTACCCCCTCTCAGATGGATCGGCTCAAAGAACAGGCGTCCCGGAATCTGCCCATTCTGCTGATGATGCACGTGGGTGTGCGTTCCGATTCCTATATCGAAGTCATCAAGGCAAACTGGCAGGGACTGAATATGTACTTCCTGTTCGAGAACAACGATTCTCCCATGAACAAGGCATTCAGCGACTTTATCCGCAGTCCCGAAAGCAATGTGGCGGCTGTGATTGCCGGTCATGTACACGCGGCTCATGCAGGCGAATATGCACCGGGAAAAATGCAGTACATTGCAGCACCCCTGTATGAAAAATACGTAAGAAAGATCACCGTGACTCCCTGCTGAAGGGCATCTGTATCATATATCAAATTTCCGAAAAGTGAGGATAACAACCATGATGAATCTGGTGGAAAAATTCAACTGTCTGGAAAATCTGGTCGGCGGAAATCACAGAGATCTGAAGCAGGGGACCCGGGTCGGCGGTAACCTCGGTGCCAAAGTAATCCTGCCTGCCAGCCGTCCGGTTATCAGAATTCTGGCGGAAATGGACTACGCCATGCAGCTTTCCCAAGAAAACGGCGGCAAATACGATACATATGTGGAAGCAGCCATTGATTATCTGACCGAAGCCGCCAGAGAACAGGGCGCACTGACGAATCAGAACTGCGAAGCTGCCGAAGAAATGCTCCTTCCTCTGCAGGATGCCGCCAAGGAATATGAAATCATTCTGGCAGGACACGCCCATATTGACATGAACTGGCAGTGGGGATACGACGAGACCGTTGCCATCACGCTGGCTACCTTCCGTTCCGTACTGAATCTGATGGATCAGTATCCGGATTTCTGTTTCTCCCAGTCCCAGGCTTCCGTTTACAAGATCGTGGAGGACCATGATCCTGCCATGATGGAGCAGATCAAAGCCAGAATTGCCGAAGGACGCTGGGAAGTGACCGCATCCTACTGGGTGGAAACGGACAAGAATCTGCCTTCCGGTGAATCCATGCTACGTCATATCGAATACAGCCGCGAATATCTCACCAATGTCTGGGGTGTCAAGAGACTGGATGTGGACTTTTCCCCGGACACCTTCGGCCACAGCGCCAATATTGCCGAGATCAATTCCTACGGCGATGTAAAATACTATTACCACTGCCGCGGAAGCAATACCGGTTCCGACCTGTACCGTTACCGCGCCCTTTCCGGGAAAGAGATCCTGGTGCGCAGAGAGACCCTCTGGTATACCGGCGCCATCACTCCCTTTGTCGGTCCTCTGGTGTTTGACATCAGCAAGCGTACCTGCGGTCTGAAAACCATTCTGCACGTTTACGGTGTAGGCGACCACGGCGGCGGACCTACCAGACGGGACGTGGAACGGGCGCTGGATATGATGACATGGAAGATCTATCCCCGTGTACGCTTCGGTACATTCCACGAATACTTCGATGAAGCCGCCAAGATCTGGGATCAAATTCCCGTGGTTTCCGGCGAGATCAATTATATTTTCACCGGATGTTACAGCACCCTGAGCTGCATCAAGAGAGGCAACCGTCGTCTGGAAGCGGCTCTGGCAGATGCGGAAATCATGAGTGCTGCTGCCGGACAGTATGTGGGTTATCCCTTCGCGGAAAAGCAGCTGAAGGACGCCTGGAAAAACGTACTTTTCGGACAGTTCCACGATATTCTCCCCGGCACTGCGACACAGCCTTCCAAAGAATACATCATGGGGCAGTATCAGGTCTCCAAGGCAATATCCAACACCCAGATCTCCAATGCCATGTACAACATCGCTCTGAACATCGACACCTCCTCCATTCCCGTGGATATTGACGCATACGTCAGCCAGTCCGAAGGTGCGGGTGTAGGTTTCGGACTGGAAAATTTCATCGGCGTACCCAGCACCGAAAGAGGCAGCGGCAAAACGAGAATTTTCCATATTTTCAACACCATGCCCATGGACCGCAAGGAAACGGCAGAACTGACTGTATGGGACTGGATCGGTGACATGGGCAGGATCCAGGTAAAGGATCACAAGGGCAATCCCCTTCCCTTCCAGCTGCTGAACATACCGTATACCGGCTACTACGGACACAGCTTTTTCAAGATCCTGGTTGAAGCGGATGTGCCCGCTATGGGATACACCACTGTGGTTCTGTCGGAAAAAGACGTCAGAGAATACCCCGTCAACATCGGCGGACTGATGGCGCCCAGAGTGGAGAGCGTATACACAGATCCCATTCTGGAAAATGACCGGCTCAAAGTACGGATCGACAAAAACAGCGGCCGTATTGTTTCCCTGTTCGACAAGGAAGCCGGTATGGAAATGATCGCTGACGGTACCGGTGCAGGATTTACCTATATTGAAACCGAAAGAGTGGACATGAGCGCATGGAATATCGGCAGATACCTGAGCGAATCCCCTCTTACCAAATGTGTTGAACTTTCTACTGTTGACAACGGCGGACTGCGGCAGAGTGTAAGAACCGTATATAATGTGGGTGAATCCCGTATTGATGCTGTCTACAGTCTGGACAAGGATGCCTGCGCGGTGAAGGTCACCATCAAAGCCCACTGGCAGGAACACGGACTCCACAAGGATCATCTGCCCATGCTGAACTACCGTGTACCCGTTGCTTACGAAACCAAAGAATTCTTATACGATATCCCCGCCGGTGCAGTCCGCAGAAGCGAAGCAGAACATGATGTACCCGCATTGCAGTACGGCATGGCACTGGGCGGTGACAAGGACAACTGCGCGATCCTGATCAGCGACAGCAAATACGGTTACCGCGGTACCCAAAACAGCCTTTCCCTGACCCTGTTCCATTGTGCAATCGAACCGGATCCGTATCCGGAAAGAGGAGAACACGACATCGTGCTGTGGCTGGGTACCTGTCCGGCGCAGGCGAAGAAGGCAGAGGAAATGGCACTTGTCTGCAACCACGCTTTGCTGTATCAGCCTTCCAACTGCCACACCGGCTCCCTGCCCATGGAAAGCAGTCTGCTGAAAGCCGTATCGGACAATGCGGTGATTTCTGCGGTTCTTCCCCGCGGAAACGGCGGTATGCTGGTGCGCGGCTATGAAACAAATGGCTGTGACGGACAGATCTGTCTCACCTTCGGCAAAAAGGTGGCAAAGGCTGCTATCGTGGATCTGGCAGGCAATGAACTTGCACAGAAAGCTGAAGTAAACGGAGAAACCGTGGTTCTGCCGGTTTCCGCCAACTCTATTGCCGCGGTTGAAGTATATTTCGCAGAGTAATTATAATAAATGAGGGCAAAGAATGAGAAAATTATATTTGATGTATAAGCATCACATGGATCTGACCTGGCGCAGACCCCGGTATAAATACGGTCACTACCACGGTTATGCCATCGCTCCCTATACGGATGTTCAGGAAATGGAGATCGAATCCGGTCTGGATTTCATCCGCAAGGGCGGCTGTTATGAACTGGAACAGACCATTTCCCTGAGAGAATATCTGGAAAGAAATCCCGATCAGTACGAAGAAATCCGCGATATGATCACCGAAGGGAAACTGCATATTTTAGGCGGCGGAGAATCCGTTATCGACACCAACCTGCCCACAGGGGAAGTGATTATCCGGAATTATCTGTATTCCCTGCGCTGGCTGAAGGAGGAATTCGGCGTAAGACCGGAATTTGCGGACTTCCCGGATACTTTCGGTGTTTCCGGCGGTCTGCCCACACTGCTGACCCGGCTCGGCTTCAAGGGCGTATCCAAATACGACAGAGCCTTCCGGGATGCCAAGCCTTTCTGGAGAGGGATCAGCGGTGACATCATCCCCCTCGCCACTTCCTCCGGCAATATTGAAATGAAGAACGCCTATGGTTGGTTTATTGACTATTGGTTCAGCTTCGGCTACAAGAAGGTATGCGACCTGTGCAAAGGGAACGGATGCCCGGCCTGCCGTTACAACGGATACATCATTGATCCGGAGATCACCACCGAAGATCACGCCAGAGCATTGGTGCGTCTGGTGGAAGAAAAATGCACGGATCCCGATGAAGACGGTCTGCTGATCCTTGGTACGGAAGAAGGAATCGTTGGGGACAATACTTTCGATCTGATCAAAAAAACCGCAGCGGATGCCGGATTTGAAATCTGCCCCATCGGATGGGAAGATTTTCTCAAAATGGACAGAGCCGCTGTCATTGAGCAGTACCAGAAGGGCGAGATTTCCGAAGAAGAAATTGATCCCCGTCAGGAAGGAAACCCCGTATTCTCCGGCTGTTATTTCTCCCGTGTCAAGCTGAAACAGATGCTGCGCAAATGCGAATCCGCACTGACGACCTGTGAACGGTTCTCTGTGGCGGCGGAAAAAGAATTCGGGATTCCCTATCCCCGGAAAACCATTGAACGGCTGTGGAGACAGCTGGAATTCCTGTATTTCCACGATGCGGCTCCTGCTTCCCACAGTGACGATGCGTACGATGAGATCATGGATATCGCCGGTCAGCTGTGCGTGAAAGCCAACCGGATCACAAATAAGGCGATTGCGGAAATTTCCCGCAAGAACACCGCCGGCACAGAAGACGGTACTGCATTTGTAGTATTTAATCCCCTGGAATTCCCGGTAAAAAATGTCCGTCTGCAGGGCGTGGTCTCCGTAAAGGCATCCGAAGCCGGCGGCAAGATCCTCCATCCCGACGGACGGCTTACGGATGTGATCGGATTCCGCCACACCAAGGATACAACATACGAACAGACTGTCGTGGAATTCTACGGCGATCTGCCGGCATTCGGGTATCAGGTATTCAAGTACATCCCCGAAAAGAAGTCGGAAGTTCTCTGCGAAAATGATCCGGACGAAATCATCATGGAAAACAAGCATCTGCGTGTGGTTATCCGCAACTGCTGCGTTGATTCCGTACTGGACAAGCATACCGGCAAAATGCTCGCCGACAAAGATACCTTTGTACCCGTACTCAACGGAGATGCGGGCAATATCTGGGCACGAGTGAACCCCAGTCTGGACAGTCACTGTGAATATGCCCACACCGCTATGGATATTGAACGGAATATGGTACCGCCGGATGTGTTCGAGCGTTCCATGTCCTACCACAAAATGGACACCGTACAGTGGGCGGAAGTAAAAATTCAGTACAGCCGCCTGGATCTCCATGTGAATATGCTGGACTGGACTGTGAAATACGAGCTTCCCGAAGATTCCGAGGAACTGCTTGTGGACATTACCGTAAAATTCGATGCGGAGAATTTCCGGCTGTCCACCCAGGTTGTTCTGCCGCAGAATCCGAAAGACGACAAGCTGGAATATGAAATCCCCCTGGGCAAGATCAAGCGTGCCTACACAGCCGGTCCCAGCGGTGAACAGGGTCATGCGGATGAATGGCCTGCCCTGCATTATGTATGCGCAGAACTGGACGGCGTGAATGTGCTGATCTGCAACAACGGTACACCTGCCCATCAGCTGGAAGATATCCTGATGCGCCGCGGCACCATGAATGCCCCGGTGGTGGATTGGAAGAAGCGCGTCATGATCCCCCTGCTGCGTACGCCGACCATTCTCTCCAGCGCATTCGACATTGCCGGAGCGATTGACAAATCGGAACATCATTTCCGCTTCACCCTTTCCGCCGCCCCCGACCGCGATCTGACACCCTACCGCAGAGGCGCTGCCATCAACACTGTCTATCCCTGTGTACAGAATACATATACCGAAAAAACAGGCAGCTTTATGCCCTTCACCCTGCCGCAGAATGCACCGCTGATCGCTCTGAAAGGTGCGGAAGACGGCAAGGGTTATATCGCCCGTTATCTGGGTGTGGAAGACACCACCACACTGCATTTCGACAAGCCGGTTTGTCCCGTGGATGTACTGGAAGAAGTGACGGAAGAAAGCGTCAGTGAATCCGAGCTGACACCGTTTGGGATCCAGAGTTTCCGTTTGTCATAAACCGGATCACGCCGGGCAGTGTTACAGCCAAGGAGAGCGTGTGGATCCCCGATACGATATCACCAACAAAATTACAGTGGACTGACAAGGCAGAACAGGTGGAAACAAAACAATTTAAATTATACAGGATAAAGAGGTAAAAAATGAAAGCTTTTTGCGAATCTCTGAAAAATTTCAAACAAAACAAAGACAAATTCCGGGTTGCTGTTTTCAGACCGGTAAAATCCACGAATGATGTGCTATACCAAAACGTTGCCGATCATCTGAGAAATACCTGCTATGTGGAAATCGTGAACAGCTTCTTCCTGTATTCCTATGAAGCCATGTTCAAGGATCATTTTGATATTCTCGTGGTACTGGAAAGCGAACTGCTGGGTATGCAGGACTGCCACCGGATCAAGGACCATATTGCCCGCGGCGGTTCCCTGATTTTCAGCGGAAGCAATATGCTGATGCAGGAAATAGCGAAAACCGGCGAGAAACAGAAAAACTATTTCGGGGACAAAGACAAGATTTCCGACGATGTGCTGAAGAAATACTCCCAGACCATTGCCCGGATCGGCATTAAGCCCTATGTTGCGGATGTTTCTCCCACCAAAGTCCGTTTTGACACTGATTTTGCACACGGTATCTCCGATGTATGGCAGGATATGCCGCTGTCCGGAGAATCTGCCAAAATGAATACCACCAGTTGCCGCCGCACACCTCAGCCCTATGCCGGAACCTGTTATCCGGAAAGATATGAGGTTCTGCGCAACTTTGAGGTGGTATCCGGTCATGACGAATTCGGACGGAAGCTCACCACGGCGGTAAACTTCTCCCAGAACTACGAAACCGGTGCCAGAGTCTGTCTGTTCGCCTCCGATGCCGGGCATTCGTTCCTTGACAGGAACAATCCGTATTTTGCAAACCTGCTGGACAGTGCGGTGGCGTTCTGCCGCAATAAGCTCATGTTCGGTCTTTTTGAATCTTCCTATGCCTGCTACAGGGACGGGGAAACACCGGTGATGGAATATCACATCCACTCCTTTGACACCTGCGAAAAAGCGGTTTATGTAAAAGCACGGATCACGACCGGCGAAGAAACGGTTTACGAAACAAAGATTCACCATGTCATAAAGCCGGGAGAGGAGATCACCGGGCATTACATCTGGGAAAATCCGGTATTTGACACCGACTATTATGATATTCATGTGGAACTTTATGAAAACGACACGCTGCTGAGCAAAGCAGGGAATGCTTTTGTTATCTGGAAGGATGATGTCATCCGTCAGGGCAGAGAAGTTTTCTGTGACGGTGAATACTTCAGCAAGAACGGCAAAAAAGGTACCCTGCTGGGAACCAACTACTACGATTCCCATTCCGGCAGTGCTATGTGGGTATATCCCGACATCGCTCACTTAAACGCCGATCTGAAGGATATGGCGGACTTCGGTATCGAATATGTCAGAGTACATTACCACCATCCCAAATGGTTCTACGATTTTCTGATGCGGAAATACGGGGAAGTGCCGGAAAGATACCGCGATTTCGGTAACTCCTACCTGCCTTCCGAAAAACACCTCCGTATTTTTGACGCTCACGTATATCTGTGTCAGAAATACCGTATGATCACCGCTTATGACCTGTTTACTCTGATTCCGGAAGAAATGGGTGACCCACGGGGATGGGGCGGTGTGCATGATTACATCTGTCTGGAAGAAAAAATTGAAAAACAGAAGGAATTTCTGGATCTGATCATTCCGCGGTACACGGATGTGCCCGGTATGATGTGGGATATTTACAACGAAAACCATCACACAGCGCTGACCTCGGACACCTATTACCGTTTTGCGGAGCCTGTTTCCTATTGGATCAAAGAAATGCGGGATTATATCCACAGTCTGGGTGAAAAACATCCCGTTACTGCAGGCGGCTATGAAAACTTCCTGGATGAAGGGGTCGATGCCCCCCACGATATTGTGGATTATCTCACCCTGCATACAAACTGGACATACACACCCCGGCTAAAACGGGATAACTTCACCGGTCCCCAGCTTTTCCAGGAAGCATGGATGGACAGACCCTTTACCCCCGAAGGAGATCAGGCACAGATGTCCGATATCCGTTATGCGCTGATCAGTGTATACCGTACCGGTCTCGCCGGATTTATGCCCTGGCAGTGGACGGAACAGCTTGCCATGTGGCAGGCAGAAGGTACTTATCACGGCGAAGCCTGGGACGACAAGCTGGGATGCTGTGTACACAACAACGGCGCCATGAAGCCGGCGGGAAGGTTCTTCCGGGATTTCATCCGTCTGGTTTCCGATATTGAGATCGACTGTTATCTCGGCGACAACAGGATCCGGACAACGGAAGGTATTATGACCTTTGGGGTCCCCGAAGAACTTGGTGTCGGAGATTCCTATATGGTATATGAAAAAGACGGCACTGCCGCAAGAGGCATTGCAATGGGCCGTATCGTGAAGGATGATTTCTCTCTGGTGACGGACAGTGACGAATGCAATGTATTCTATGCCTTTGCCCCCGATGGATCGGTATATTTCAAGGCAGACGAACCCTGCAGACTGACCGCCTCCTTTGCCGGTAACATCCGTAAAGCCGTTCTGACAGACGGTAAAACGGAAAAGGAACTGCCTGTTTGCGGCAATGTGCTCTCCATGGAGGTAGCCGATTGGCAGACCTATTACTGGATCAAAGCAGAATTCTGAAAACGAGGCAGACAAAACCGACAAAAACACAATGATAGTTTACTGAAAACGAGGTATAAGTTATGTTTAATTTTCCGATCGGTGTAATCCCGGAATGTTTCCGCTGCAGCAGAAGTGAAGCGATCCGGAAGGCCGCAGAGATGGGCGCCAACGGTATCCAGATGTGTGCTACAACGGGAGAAAATGCCCCCGAAAACCTGAGTACCGAAGCCCGCAGGGAACTGAAGAAAGAAGTCCACGGAAACGGTCTGGTATTTTCCGCCCTGTGCGGTGATTTCGGCGTCGGCTTCTGGCACAAGGATAAAAACCCCGAACTGATCGAAAGATCCAAGCGTGTTATTGATCTCGCTCTGGATCTGGACACGAATATCGTAACTACCCACATCGGTGTCATTCCCGCGGACAAAAATGCAGAAAGATACAAGATCATGCAGGAGGCCTGCTTCGAACTGGCAAAGTACGCCGACAGTGTGGACGCTCACTTTGCTGTCGAAACCGGTCCGGAAACCTCGGATGTACTGAAAGCATTCCTTGACGATCTGGGTTCCACCGGTGTAGCGGTCAACCTGGACCCGGCAAACCTGCGCATGATCACCGGGGACGATCCGGTAAAAGCAGTACACAATCTGAAAAAATATATTGTGCATACCCACGCCAAGGACGGCAACAAGCTGCTGGATGTGAATCCGGAATATGTATACGGCGTACTGCATCCGATCCCGGAAGAGATCCGGAATATGCAGATCTACGAAGAAGTGCCGCTGGGTACAGGCAGTGTGGATTTTGCCGCTTATCTGAAGGCACTGGAAGAAATCGGCTACAAGGGATTTCTGACCATTGAGCGGGAAGTGGGTGAAACGCCCGAAAAGGATATTCAGATCGCTTTTGATTTCCTGAAGAAAACGATTGCCGAAAACTGAGAAAACAATAAGGAGGATCATCAGATGTTCAGAAATGATGAAAATGCATTATACTGGCGCTATGGGAGAGAGGAACTGCGGATCGAACCCTGGGGCAAGGATGCACTGCGTGTAAGAGCCACTCTGACCGCCTGGCCGAAAGATGAAGACTGGGCACTGCTTCCCCCTGCCTCAACCGATGCGGAAATCCATATTGCAGAAGATCTTGCTTCCATCACCAACGGAAACATTACTGCTGTCTGTACCGCAGCCGGACATCTTACTTTCAAAGACAAAAGCGGAAAGGTTCTGCTTCGTGAATATGTGCAGAAACATCCGATTCCGGAACAGCGCGGCCGTGAATGGTGTGCCCACATGAATGGGAATGCCAAATTGAAAGTCCGTTTTGAAACCGATCCGGATGAACGGCTGTACGGTATGGGGGAATACCAGCATCCTCTGCTGAATCTGAAAGGCACCACGCTGGATCTGGCACAGTTGAACACCCAGGCAAGTATTCCCTTTATGCTTTCCAGTAACGGATACGGTTTTTTGTGGAACAACCCCGCTGTAGGCGAAGCCAACCTCGGCAGAAATCTGACTGTATTCCAAGCCAACTCTACCCCGGCTATGGACTACTGGATCTGTACCGGAAACACTCCAAGAGAGATTCTGCACAAATATGCCGATGCGGTGGGCAAGGTACCGGAATTCCCGGAATATGCCCTTGATCTGGTTCAGAGCCGTCTCCGTTACCGTACCCAGGAAGAAGTGTTGGAAGTGGCGAGAGAATATAAGAGACGGGGACTCAAACTCGGTACCATCGTCATCGACTTCCACTACTGGGGTGCAGGCAAGCTGGGTACCTATGATTTTCTGCCGGAACTGTGGCCTGATCCGGATGCAATGATCAGGGAACTCTCCGAAATGGGTGTCCGTGTCATGACCTCCTTCTGGCCCAATATGGAATCCGGCGGGGACAATTACTTTGAATTCAAGGAAAAGGGACTGTTTGTTATGCTGAACCGGGGGGATGATGCCGGTCAGTACGACTTCCCCACCTCTTTTGTGGACATGACCAACCCCGAAGCCCGTCAGCTGGTCTGGGAAAAACATCGTCCCGGTCATTTTGACAGGGGTATCCGTAACTACTTCATCGATGCCGCAGAGCCGGACTTCCATGTGATTTCCAGAGACATGCTGCGTTTCAAGATAGGTCCCGGAGAAGCTGTTGCCAATATTTATCCCTTCTGCTATGCAAAATTGTTCGGTGAGAATATCGCGAAGGAAGGTATCACGCCCTTCAACATCATCCGCTGTGCATGGGCAGGTTCCCAGCGATTCGGTGCCATGCTCTGGTCCGGGGACGTATTTTCCACCTTTGAAGCATTCCGTGACCAGATCTGCATTGCCATGAATGTCGGTCTTGCCGGTCAGCCCTGGTTTACCACGGATATCGGCGGATTCCACGGTGCAAACATCAGTGATCCCCGTTTCCATGAACTGCTGTGCCGCTGGTTCCAGTTCGGCGTATTCTCACCCGTACTTCGTATGCACGGTTGCCGTGAACCTTCCTATCCGGCAGAAGACGGTATCTGGGCAGGCGCACCCAACGAACTGTGGTCCTATGGAGACGAAGTATACGAAATCCTGAAGAAATATCTGGATATCCGTGAATCCCTCAAGCCCTACCTTCGTCATGTTATGGAAGAAGCCCATCTGTATGGTGACCCTGCCATCCGCGCTATGTTCTACGAATTCCCGGACGATGCAAACTGCTGGGATCTCAGAGAACAGTATATGCTTGGCAGTGAGCTGATCGTAGCGCCTGTGCTGTACGAGGGGGCAAAAACCACACGGATCTATCTGCCCGAAGGATGCAGCTGGGTGGATGTCTGGACAAAAGAAACCCATGAAGGCGGCAGATGGGTGGAACGGGAAACGCCTATTGACCTGATTCCCGTTTACGCACGTGCCGGCTCCGATGCACTGAACTGTTTTTGATACAACTGTCACCGGAAGGATGAACGGAAAATGAAATTACTGATACTATCGGATATCCACGCCAATCATCTGGCACTGGAAGCCATCTGGCAGAGGGAATCGGATGCGGATGCCATTTACTGTGCCGGGGATCTGGTGGATTACGGTCCCTTTCCCCATGAAGTGATCGAATGGATGAAAAAGCACAATGTCAAAGCGGTTTTCGGCAATCATGACAAGGCGCTGCTGTCTGTATTCCGCACGCTGGGACGGGATTTTTCCCACATTCCCCCGTCGGAATACCTCTGGGTCCACGAAAATTGTCTGCGGCTGACCGATGAAGATATTGAATATCTGGCAGCACTGCCGGAAACGGTGGATTTCACAGCCGACGGATACCGTTACCGGATGGCGCACCAGAGTGATGAAAGTTGGAAACCGCCGAGAACGGCTGCAGGTTTTGATGCTTTTGCGGAAAACATACCTGGTCCTGACGAGTTTCCGGTCCGCCTGATTCTCGGACATACCCACCGGCAAAGCATCTACACCATGATCGGGGACAGAACCTGGATCAATCCCGGCAGCACCTACTACCGTCAGCCGGATGACCACGACAAATCCGCCCATTATGCCGTGATCGAGGAGGGGATCATATCCCTGCGTGCGGCAGAATATGACCGTTCCCCCCTGCTTAAGGAGATTCTTCCCTTCGTGGAAAAGAATGCCATGAAGGAATGGGAACTGAGATCCGCCATGTTTGCCTGTGCCGGATGCTGAACCAAACACTGTGAGGAAATAACAGAAATGAAATTACTTATATTATCGGATCTTCACGCCAATCTTCCGGCACTGGAAGCAATTCTCAGAGAAGAAGGGTATTATGACCGTATCTACTGCGCCGGGGATCTGGTGGACTACGGTACCCAACCCCATGAAGTCATCGCATGGTGCAGAGAGCATAACGTACAGGCGGTAGCAGGGGATCATGACAGGAACGTATGTAAAGCATATCACGATCCCGACAGTGTTTTCCCCGCCCTTTCTCCGGAAGAATCTGCGTGGAGCAAGGACACCTGTACAAAGCTCACGGCGGAGGATATTGCCTGGCTGTCCGCTTTACCGGAAACTCTGGATTTTGAAGCGGACGGGTATGTATACCGCATGGTACATAAATTCAACTATCCCTGTTCCTATGTATGTCCCCGTTACCGCGATGGATTTGATGCTTTTGTCAAGGATGTCCCCCGTACAGATCTGCCCTTCCGGCTGATTCTGGGACATACCCACAGACAAACCGTTTTCACCCTGATCGGAGAGAGAGTCTGGATGAATCCCGGAAGCACATCCTTCCGTCAGGCAGATGATCCCGACAAATCGGCGCAGTATGCTGTAATCGAGGACGGAAAGATCTTCCTGCGTTCCGTTTCCTATCACCGTACACCGGAACTGGCGGAAATACTCGCCCGGGCGGAAGTGTATCTGGAAAACAAAGAAGCAAATGACATCGACTGTTGATGGAAGGAAAATACAAAAATGAAAATATCGAATGAAATCACCGGTCCGTCCACTCTTGTCGGAGCGGAAAAAGCTGTGGAATATTGTGCTGCCGTCGGTTTTGATGCCTGGGATTTTCCCCTGGATCATCTGTGCAGCGAATACTGCGGTATTAAAAAAGGGATCGACAGTGCCCTTCCCCTGAACGGTGACGAATACCTGAAACTGGCAAGAAAACTGCGGAAAATCGGTGAGGACAACGGCATCGTTTGCCACCAGACCCACGCACCCACACGCTGGAACTGTCCCCATTTTATGGACTGTATGAAGCGTGCCATCGAGATCACTGCGGAAGCCGGTGCCAAAATCTGCGTTACCCACCCGAACAGCAGCTTTACCGCAGACCAGAACATAGAAGCCTACCTGCTGCTGATGCCTTTTGCCAAAGAGCACGGTGTCAAGATTGCGCTGGAAAATGTATGGATGTGGGATTTTGACAACAACAGATTCGGCAATTCCCCATTTTCCGAACCGGTCGGCATGAAGAAGCACATGGATCTTCTGCCGGAGGACACGTTTATCGTTTGTCTGGATACAGGACACGCGGAAATCGGCGATCTGAACACTTCCGCGGTGGAAATTGTGAAGGCGATGGGCGGCAGAGTACAGGCACTCCATCTCCAGGATACGGACAGACGGCAGGACAATCACGAAATCCCCTTTACCATGGATATTCCCTTTGCCCCCATTGTCCGGGCATTGAAGGAAAACGGATACAGCGGATATTTCTCCCTGGAAGCTTTCCGTCCCTTTGAAAACCGGGATGCTGTGGATACCCTTGACATTATGAAGAAACAATATGCTGCGGCAAAACAGCTTGCGGTTATGTTTGAAAATATATGATACTGTACAATTTACAAAGGAGATATACAATATGAAAAACACACGTATGATCGAGCTGAAGCCCAATGCGGAAATGGCGATGAAGAGATCGGAAGCGTTCTGGAATAAGGACATGATCGACCGTCCCATTATGATCGCAAAGATCAAAAAACCGAATGCGGACATCAGACCCGGTTCTCATTACTGGGAAAGATGCTTTGGCGATCCGGAAAAGGTCTTCAGCGACGAACTGCACAACGCCATGCAGTATGAATATCTCGGTGAAGCCATTCCCCAGTACTGGATGAGTCTGGGTACCCACGAAATTGCCCAGTATTGCGGCTACGACATTACCTGGTCGCCCGACAAACAGACCAACTGGTGCGTACATACCGACAAGGAACTGGAAGATCTGCTCCCCCTGCAGATCGACGAAAACAACTACTTCTGGAAACGCTCCCATGAACTGTATGCAAAAGCCGCTGAAATGTGGCAGGGTCGGATTATTCCCATGTCATACGACTTCCACTCCAATATGGACCTTCTTCTCTCCGTAAGAGGGGATGCCAATCTGTGCATGGATCTGTATGACTGTCCGGATACTGTAAAAAGAGGTCTGAAAGATGCTTGCACCGTTTTCGAAAAAATGTGGAATGCGTTTGTAGAACATTCCCAGGCGGAAAAATACGGATATCAGTATGCCATCTACTCTGATAAGCCTACCACATTACTGGCATGTGACTTCTGTGCGCTGATCGGTGAAGAAATGTTCGATGAATTCGCTCTCCCCTGTCTGATACATGAAAGTGAGATCGTCGGAGAACGCTGTGTTTGGCACTGGGACGGTCCTGATGCCCTGAAGCATTTGGATAGTCTCGTGTCCATCAAGAATCTCCACACAGTAGACTATACACCGTCTCCCGGAACACACGGATATCAGTTCTTGGATATTTATCAAAGAGTGCAGGAAAAAGGAAAGGGTGTTGTATTCGGCGGTACCTTCGAGCAGATCAAGGAAGCTGCCAAAGTCCTCAAACCCAATTTAACCATCTATTTACCCCAGGTTAAGACGGTTTCCGAATTTGAAGAAGTAGAAGAATGGCTGACCAAGAATTCTTAAAGCGTAAATACCAGATGATATGGAGGACAAACCATGAAAAAAATAACATTCGGAACACCGGAAGCGCTTGTTCCCAGTACATTCTGCCAAACTTTCAACTATACGGAAACCGATATAAACTATGATCTTTCCACCATCCGCTTCAAGACCACCGCAAGAGGATGCGTACTGGAATTCCCCCTGCTGGAAGAGGAACAGATCTACGGCTTCGGTCTGCATCTGAAAGAATTCAATCACAAGAACAAGAGACTGCAGCTGAGTCCCAGCTGTGGATGCGCTCATCCCGGCGATTCCCATGCACCCGTTCCCTTCTTTGTCAGCACCAAGGGTTACGGTATGTACTTTGACACCGCCAGAAGCATTGCGGTAAGCTGCGGATACAGCAAGGACAAGCAGAGAGAACCTCAGCTTGACAATTCCATCGTTCTGAGCAACGAAGATTTCTACAGAAAAATGGAACTCCGGGAAACCACCGTAATGAGCGTGGAGATCCCGGCGGCACAGGGGGTCGATATGTACATCATGGAAGGGGAAAACATCGTTGATATCGTATCCCAGTACAATATGCTCTCCGGCGGCGGCTGTACCGTACCGGAATGGGGCCTTGGTGTGCTGTACCGTGCCTATGCCCGGAATACGGATGAAGAAGTCATCAAGCTGGCAAAGCATTTCAGAGAAAACGATATTCCCTGTGATATTCTCGGTCTGGAACCCGGCTGGCAGTCCAACAGCTATTCCTGCTCCTATGTATGGGACAAGGAACGGTATCCCAATCATGAAAAAATGGTAAAATACCTCACAGACAACGGCTTCCACATCAATCTGTGGGAACACGCGTTTATCAATGCCAATGCACCCATCTATAAAGCCATGCACGATTACAGTGCCGATTATGAAATTCTGAAAGGGCTTGTTCCGGACTTTGCCACCGAAGAAGGACGCAGGATCTTTGCCGAATACCACAAGGACTATCTGGTAGACAAGGGCATCGACGGCTTCAAGCTGGACGAATGTGATGACGGCAGCTGGAGCTTCCCCTATTGTACACAGTTCCCCAGCGGATTGGACGGTGAGCAGTATCATCATATGTTCGGTGTACTGTATATGCAGGCAATTCTGGAAGCCCTCGGCGACAATCCCACTTTGTCAGAAGTCAGAAATGCCGGTGCGCTGTCGGCAAGCTATCCTTTTGTTCTGTACAGTGATGAATACGACCATAAACATTTCATCCGCGCTATGCTGAACAGTGGTTTTATCGGTGTTCTCTGGACGCCGGAGCTGAGACACGGGGATTCCAAGAAGGATCTGATCCGCCGTCTGCAGACCACTGTATTCTCGGTCCAGTGTCTGATCAACGCCTGGTACTGTCCGGAAATGCCCTGGAAGGAGTATGACTGCGAAGAAGAAGTAAAGGAACTGCTGCAGGTGCGCAAGTCCCTGGTACCCATGCTGAAGCAGTCATTCGACAACTACCACACCACGGGCAGACCGCCGGTCAGAGCATTGGTCTCCGACTACACAAGCGATGCCGAAACCTATAACATCGACGATGAATATATTTTCTGCGATGATCTGATCGTAGCACCGCTGACCGCAGCGAGCGATACCAGAAAAGTATATCTCCCTGCCGGAAACTGGAGAGATTACTGGACCAAGGAACCGGTACAGAGCGGCTGGTTTGAAGTCACTACAGACAGGATCCCCGTTTATGAAAAATGCTGAAGTACTGGATAAAAGCCTATACTGTGATTTTGGTTTCTCAGAGCCGGATATTGTCTGGCATACTGTCAGAAATGCGCCTTTTGCCGTCTCCGGTCTGCTGTATGATGAAGAACTGGGTTGTTATACCCGTATGCCCAATTCCATTGCAGAGCAGGTCTCCCCGGCGGTGGCACATCACAATTTCCATACCTCCGGCGGACGGGTGCGATTCCGTACCAATTCACGGTTTATTGATGTCCGCGTAGTGCTGAATCACAACCAGCCTTCCACGTTTATGGGAGACTGCGGCAGATTCGGTTTTGATATGTACCGCAGAAAAGCGGAAGGATCCGGAATGGAGTTTGTCCAACCCTTTTATCCTCAGGGAGACAGTGAAGAGGGATATACGGGCTATCCCTATATGTCCGACGGCGAAATGGCAGATTATGTGATCAACTTTCCTCTGTATTCCGGAGTGAGTGAACTGTACATCGGTCTGAAAGCAAATGCCGATATCCTGCCGCCCACACCGTACCGTAATCCCCTGCCTGTGGTATACTACGGTTCATCCATTACCCAGGGCGGCTGCGCAACGCGTCCGGGACTGCACTACCCTGCCCTGTTGTCACGAAAGCTGGATACGGAATTCATCTGTCTCGGTTGGTCCGGATGCGGCAAGGGGGAACCGGTAATGGCAGACTATATCGCCGGTCTGCAAACGAGCCTGTTTGTCTGTGATTACGACCACAATGCCCCGGATGCGGAACATCTGCAGAAAACCCATATGCCCATGTACCGCAAATTCCGGGAAAAACAACCGGATGCTCCGATTCTGTTTATGACTTCCCCGGTATGCTACAGAGCTGCGGATATTTATACGTATATTGTCCGGCGTGAGATCATACGAAATACCTACAGCACTGCCCTGCGCGAAGGGGACAGAAACGTGTATTTTATCGACGGATTTGAATTTTTCCCCAAAGAAACATGGGGGGACTGCACCGTAGACCGAAGCCATCCCAATGATCTGGGTTTCTCCCTGATGGCACAGCGGATCGAGAAGGAAATCCGTCACTTATTCCGCTGAATCAATTTTGAGGTTCAGAAAGGAAAAAATATGTTTCGTTTTATACATGGATATATAAAGGAACAGTTCACCGGTCTTCTGAAACATGGTATGTTTGACGAAACCTCCGGTCTGAAACTGCACCAGATCCGGCACACACCGGATGAACTGCGTTTTAATGTGCTGGCACGAAAGGACGGGGAGCTGTATTCCCTCGTCCACGAAAACCGCCGCCTCTTTTATGTGGACCGTCTTCAGGGCGGATGGTGGTTTCTGCGCTATCCCTATGACCGCGCTCTGATCGAGACGTACAGAGAAATGCTGGGAGAGAATTTCCTCGGTTTCCAGATGCATGAATGGGCATCCAACATGGCAAACGACTGGCGGCGGATTGCTTCCTCACAGCCGAAAGGGAACGGGAAATATACCCTTGACGAGATCGAAGCCAATACCCGATTCGCCGACCACAACGGGAATCTGAACATATTCCTGGAAAGCGCGTCGGCGGAAGAATATGCTGCCATGACCTGCCCCTCCACGCAGGCAGAAGAACTTGCCCAGTACGATTGGCTGTATCATGACAGAATGGCAAAAACCGGGAATCTGCTTCTTCCCTGTGACAGTTTTTATCTGTATCCCCGGAAGGAAATTGCCGCCGGTACGAAAGCATTCATGCCGGAAGTGGGGGCGCAGATCTTCCATGAGCGTATGCAGATTGCGCTGACCCGTGGAATGGCGCGGGCTTATGGCTGCCGGTGGGGTGTTTATTATGAACCATGGGGCGGCGATTATGTAAGCTGCAGCTACTACAAACGGGATCTGGTGAACGAATGGGGACTCCGGGTACATGAAAGTGCCCACTGGAAGGGTTGTACCTTCACCCCGGACAGCGGCTCATCCAGAGAACTACAGAAGCGGATCTGCTTCCATGCCCTGTTCAGCGGCGCCGATTTCCTCAGCGAGGAGCACGGGAATGCCAACACATTCTACGACTGGCACGATTATGAGCTGTCCCCTTATGGGAAGGTCAAAAAGGATTTTCTGGATTTCGCAGCAGATCACCGGGAACTGGGCGACGTATTTGTCCCGGCGGTGATCGTGATACCGAAGGAATTTGAAATTTTCGATCTGCTCTATATGGATTCCGGTACGGAATATCTCCAGAGACCCGTGGATCCTGCTCTTGCAGCTTTGTTCGGTACCATGCGGAAGGTATTGATCGAGATTTTCGGTACGGGCAAAGCACTTCACGGCAATGAAGGACACTGTATCTGCAACAGCCGGTTCGGGGATATCTTTGATATTGTGTATGATGATGTTCCTGTGTCTGCTTTTGAGCGATATGATCTGGTTTTGGATCTGTCCGGCAGAATGGGGCAGTTGTCCGGGAAAACAGTTCTGGACGGCAGAAATGAAGCCGGTTTCCGTGAGATGGAGCAGCGGCTCGCCTGTCATATGCCGGGCGGACTGCAGATCTCCGGTGCTGTATCCTGGACCCTGGACAGATACCAAAACGGCTATATACTGGCTATATTCAACAATGAAGGTATACTTCGGTCACGGGCGAAAGGGACGGAATATCTCTCCGGCTGTGATGCGGAAGTAACCATTGCAGTAAACGGCTATGCACCGGTTCCGGTGATGGGGGAAGACCCCGTTATGGAGGATGGGAAGTACCATCTGACGGTAAAACCGGGGGATGTGGTCGTATACAAACTGAAACCATAAAACATACTTATTTGCAGGAGGAATAAAGCTATGAAAACAATTTTATTACAAGGTGACTCCATCACAGATGCCGGCCGTTCCAGAGAGTACGATCTGCCTATGGGTTATGGATATCCTACTTTACTCAACGGTCGGATCGGTCATGACTATCCCGGACAGTATAAAGTGCTGAACCGCGGTATCAGCGGAAACCGCATTGTGGATCTGTACGCCCGTATCAAAAGCGATATCATCAACCTCAAGCCGGATATTATGAGCATTCTCATCGGTGTCAATGACGTATGGCATGAATTCTCAAAGAAGAACGGTGTAGCACCGGAGAAATACTACAAGATCTACGATATGCTTATCGAAGAAGTAAAGGAAGCCTTACCGGATACAAAAATGATCATTCTCGAACCCTTTGTTCTGAATGGTGCCGCCACCAAGGAACACTGGGAAGATTTTTCTAACGAAGTACGTAAACTTGCAGAGAAATCCAGACTGCTGGCACAAAAACACGATCTGCCCTTTATCGAGCTGCAGGATAAATTCACAGAGGCAGCAAAACTGGTCTCCGACGAATACTGGCTGAGTGACGGTGTTCATCCTACTACCGCCGGTCACGAACTCATCGCCAGAGAATGGATGAAGGTTTTCCGGGAGATCGAAGATCTTGACTGACTGCCCATATATGCAACAAAACAAGGAGAATCTGACGATGACGTTTCGACAGCGTGCCGAAGAACTTGTGGCGCAGATGACATTGGAAGAAAAAATTTCCCAGATGTGGCACGTTGCGCCTGCCATTGAACGGCTGGGAATTCCCGCCTACGTCTGGTGGAACGAATGTCTCCATGGGGTGGGCGGTGCCGGTACTGCTACCGTTTTCCCCCAATCCATCGGTATGGCGGCAAGTTTCAATACAGATCTGCTGAACAAAACAGCAGAAGCCATATCCGACGAAGCACGGGCACAGTACAACGAATACAAGCAGTTCGGCGAGACCCTGCAATACCAGGGACTTACCTTCTGGTCCCCCAATATTTTCAGAGATCCCAGATGGGGCAGAGGGCATGAGACTTACGGAGAAGACCCCTATCTGACCGGACGCATGGGTACGGCATTTATCAAGGGATTACAGGGTAACGGCAAGTACCGGAAGCTGGATTCCACGATCAAGCATTTTGCGGTACACAGCGGTCCGGAACAGGGCAGACGTGGATTTTGTGTGGAAGTCAGTGAGAAAGATCTGTATGAAACCTATCTGTGGGCTTTCCAATACTGTATCGACCACGCTTCGCCCTCCGCTGTTATGGGTGCTTACAACAGTCTGAACGGCGAGGCGTGCTGTGCGAGCAAGACGCTGCTGCACGATATTCTTCGGGAAAAATTCGGGTTCGACGGGTATGTAGTATCCGACTGCGGCGCAGTCAGCGATGCCCATCTGCACTTCCACTACACAAACGATGCTGCGGAAAGTGCCGCTCTTGCGGTAAACAGCGGATGCGAACTGGAATGCGGTCCTGCCTATTATTCCCTTATGGAAGCGGTGGAACGGGGACTGGTGACGGAAGAAACCATCACCGAAGTGGTCACCAAGCTCTTTACCGCCCGGTTCCGTCTGGGAATGTTCGATGACGACTGTGAATACGACAAAATTCCCTTCAGTGTCATAGAATGCAAAGAACACCGGGATCTGAACCGCAGAATGGCACAGGAAAGTATAGTGCTTCTGAAAAACAACGGCATTCTTCCCCTGGACAGGAACAAAAAAGTGGCAGTAATCGGACCCAATGCAGATTCCAAGACGGTACTGCTGGGCAATTATAACGGTTTTCCCTCCGTATACTACACCCTGCTCAGAGGCATACAGGAATACGCGGATGTGATCTATTCCAAAGGATGCCACATTGTCGAAGAAGGATACTCTACCTCTCTGAACACAAGCTGCTGCAGTGAACGGGAAGCCATCGTTGCTGCCAAACACGCAGATGTGGTGATTCTGTGCATGGGACTGGATCCAACCTTCGAAGGAGAAGAATGCGATCCGGGTGCCATGAGTTTCTTTGGCGGAGACAAGCCGGATCTGGAGCTTCCCGCCGTACAGAAAAAGCTGTTTGAAAAGATTGCCGCGCTGGGGAAACCCATGGTATTCGTGAATGTCAGCGGCAGCAGTGTCAATCTTTCCCGCCAGAAGGAAGTCTGCGACGGAATCATTCAGTGTTTCTATCCCGGTGCTATGGGCGGACTGGCGCTTGCCGATATTCTGTTCGGTACTGTCTCCCCTTCCGGCAGACTGCCCGTTACCTTCTACGCTGACGGGAATGATCTGCCCGATTTTACGGATTATTCCATGAAAAACCGTACCTACAAATTCTACGAAGGTACCCCTGTATACGAATTCGGCTATGGTCTTACCTATTCGGAAATTACCGAAAACTGGCTGGATGAAAACACGGTGGAACTGACAAACGCCGGCAGCTGCGATACCGCTTATTCCGTATTGAAATTTGAATACATCCCTCACAAAAATCTCTGCGGATTCCGGAAAGTATTCCTGAAAACGGGCGAGACCGCAACGATCCGCTTTGACCAACAATAAAGGAGAACACCATGAAATTTCAGTTGGATCACGATTTACATATTCACACACAGCTGTCCCCCTGCTCTTCTGATCCCAACCAGACGCCGGAGACCATTCTCCGCTACGCCGAGGAACATGGCATGAAACACGTTGGACTTGCCGATCATTTCTGGGATGAAACCATTCCCGGCACTACATTCTGGCCCGGATATGCACATATATCCAAGTGGCTTCCCCTGCCTGAGTCCCCCATCACCAAGATGCATTTCGGGTGTGAAGCGGAAATGGATATCAACGCAACGATCGGTATTTCCCGCAAAACCGCTGAGAAATTGGATTTTATCATTGTCCCCACAGACCATCTGCATCTCGTGGGCAGTACAATCCGTCAGGAAGACGTGGGCGATCTGAAAACACTTACCCGCCTGTATGTGGAAAGATGGGACATTCTGCTGAACGCGGATCTGCCCTTCCACAAAATGGGTATCGCGCATCTGGACGGTATTTGTCTCCACGGATTCAAGGATCAGGGAACAACCCGTCTGGAGATCATGGAATCCATTCCCGATGATGAGTTCAAGCGGTTGTTTGCCAAGACCGCAAAGCTGGGGATGGGTGTGGAATTGAATGTTCCCGTGTCCTGCTACACCGACGAACAGCTGGATCGGGCACTGCGGATCTATCGTATCGCGGCGGAATGTGACTGCCGTTTCTACTTCGGCTCCGACGCCCATCATCCGAAAAATCTGGAACCGGCTTACCAGAACGGTCTGATGATCATTGACAAGCTGGGTCTGGATGAAGATCAGAAATTCAATCCCTTCCGATAAGGCTATCCGATTGGATTCTATAAGAAGACCCTGATATGGTGACTGTATAGAGTAACCATGCCCGAACCTTTGACTCCGTCCATGAACTGGACAGTTAATATTCTGAAAAGTCATATGGATGGTGCTTCTGAATGTCTGGCAAAAGGAAAAAGATCATCGTTCATCTGTCGATAATCCAAAATCAATCCAATATTTCTGTTTTAAAATCCCTTTTTTCAAAGTTTTTGGAAAAAGGGATTTTACAGAAAGGGAGAGTGCCGGAGAATTGCTGTGCAAACTTCAGGTGGGAGGAAGTTTTTTACAAGAAGTTTCTTCCCACCTGCTAAATACCATCTCATTCCACCGTGACAGACTTTGCCAGATTTCTTGGTTTATCCACGTCACAGCCCAGTTCCACGGCGGTATAGTATGCCAGCAGCTGGGCAGGGGCAGCCGCACAGAGGGGCATGAACACTTCCGGAATGTCCGGCAGGCGTATGATATCGTCTGCGGTGTCCTCCGGTATGGCATATCCCTCCGGCACGAACAAAAGTACTCTGGCACCACGGGATCTTACTTCTTTGATATTGCTGATCATTTTATCGAAAACTGCGGACTCTGTTGCAAATGCCACAACAGGAGTCCCTTTTTCAATCAGGGAGATGGTGCCGTGCTTCAATTCGCCTGCTGCGTAGGCTTCGCAGTGGATATAGGAGATTTCCTTCATTTTCAGCGCCGCTTCCATGCTGAGGGCGAAGTCCCGTCCTCTGCCGATGAAGAAAATATTTCTGTGATTTTTATAAATTTCCGCGATACTGCGGCAGTGATCGGCAAGTCCCAGGGATTTTTCGATATACTGATGGGCATTTGCCAGTTCTTCGCAGAGATTCCGGGTTTCCGCTTCTGTTATGGTGCCCATCGCTTTGCCGAAGTGGATGGACAGAAGGTACAGCAGTGCGATCTGGACGGAATAGGCTTTGGTACTGGCTACCGCGATTTCCGGTCCTGCCCATGTATACAGCACTGCATCCGCTTCTCTGGCGATGGCTGAACCGGGGACATTGACCACTGCCAGTGTCGGCACGCCCTTCGATTTGGCAAGCCGCAGTGCCGCCAGGGTATCCGCGGTTTCCCCCGACTGGGAAATGAGTATTACCAGATCATCCGGCTGCAGGATGGGGTTCCGGTAGCGGAATTCCGAAGCGATCTCCACATTCACCGGGATACGCGCCAGTTTTTCTACAGCGTATTTTCCGATCAGTCCGGCGTGCATGGCGGTACCGCAGGCTGCGATATGGATCTGCCGGATGCTCTGGATTCTCTCCGCCGTCAGAAGGGGCAGGTCGAGGTATGGCAGCCGATCCCGGATACGCGGTCTGACGGTGCCGGAGACGACTGTCGGTTCTTCGTGGATTTCCTTGATCATGAAATGGGCATAGCCACCACGTTCCGCGGCTTCCGGATTCCATGGGGTCGTTTCGTACTCTTTCGTCAGCCGTTTGCCGTCACGGGTGTAATATTCTATGCTGTCCCGCGTCAGTACCGCCACTTCCCCTTCTTCGATCCGGGCAAACCGCCGGGTATATCCCAGCACCGCGGAAATATCCGATGCGATAAACATTCCCACATCCGAGGGGGATGCCAGCAGCGGACTGTCCCGGCGCATGGCGTAAATGCTATCGGGTCGTTCACTGAACATGACCGCAAAGGCAAAAGAACCCTTGATCCGTTCAGCCGCCTCCTGCATGGCGCGCACCGGGTCGCCTGTCCGGGTATAGAGAAAGTCGATCAGGAGAATGGCTCTTTCCGTATCTGTATCGGAAGCAAAGGTATATCCTTCCGTTTCCAGATATGCGGACAGTTCGCTGTAGTTTTCGATGATGCCGTTATGGACGCCGCAGGTTCTCTGATTTCCGTGGGGATGGGAATTCACGTCGGACACTTCTCCGTGGGTTGCCCATCTGGTATGTCCGATCCCTGCGGTGATTCCCTCTCCGGCGATATTCTCCAGTCGTGCCGCAAGGTTTGTCAGTCTTCCCTTCGCTTTCACCGTCTGCAGGATTCCGCCGCCGAAATACGCGACTCCTGCCGAATCATACCCCCGGTATTCCAGTGCCGCCAGCCCCTCTACCAGTTTCGGAATTGCTTTCTCATTCCCTGTAAATCCAATAATACCACACATAATTTCCTCCGCAGTACATACTACTACATACTATGCCGCTAATGCCGCTGTAATATTCATCCATATGCCGGATCGGAAGGGGAAATACCTTTTTGCGCGGCGTTTTTGCATATTTCAAAATAGGAGATAGTCAAAAAAAGAAACAGACACATGGATCTGTTTCCCTTTTGTATATGTATTTACACATTGATAACCTTTACAAGGATTTCCCCGAGACGGTTTTTCCCGACGATTCTCAGTCTCGGTCCGTTCTCTGTGCCGGAACCTGTCTGGCTTGTATCGCCAAAACCATTCTCTATATCAAGTTCGATTTTCCAAGCAGACGGAACATGAATATTCATTTCTCCCAAACAATTATCCACGATAAGAATCCCGTCCCCACAGTATTGGTCGGTATTCTCAAAATAAATGTTGCATTCTCCAAGTAAGTTTTCAGCGAATCGCCGTGACGAAAAATCAGAACCGTCGATATACACAACTGACTCCCCCGTCTTTATCTTGAGTTTGAGATTACCGAAGATCATATCCCAGCCGATTGTGACGATCAAAGCACAGAACAGAAGCAGAAAATTGGAGATAATATTCTCACTTTCCCATTTCACAAGGAAGGCGATATTTTTCTCGAACAGCATGAATATCAGGGAAAGAGGGATGAATATCTGCGCGATCTTCCCTTTGGCGATTCTGGTAACAATAAAATACAGGCAAAGCAGTGCAAGAGCCGCACGGAACAAGGATATCTCTCCCATGATGCCTGAAATGGGGGATAAAAAGCCCAGTGCGTCGATAATGATCAGCACGGCGGCTGCAATGAGGACTATTCCCCAGAATACCTTCTTTGTTTTCATATTCCCAACCTCGTTTCTTCAATTTTGTCCCGTAAAAATTTGTAGTATCCCCGCGAGAAATATACTTTTTTGTCACAGCCTTTGAATCCGATCTCTCCGCTGCCCGTAAGTTCACGGCGCAGAGAACTGATGCGCTTTGTATTTACGATTGCGGATTTCGAGATGCGGATAAAATAGGAAGGCATTATGTTTTCCACTTCAAAAAGTCTGTACTCGGAGGCGTACAT
This sequence comes from Clostridia bacterium, assembly GCA_017467815.1. GTDB lineage: Bacteria > Bacillota > Clostridia > Oscillospirales > CAG-272 > UMGS1696. The sequence goes on along the minus strand of JAFUKI010000046.1, from coordinate 16,541 downwards.
CCCCGTTACGGTATGGGCGTACACCTTTCCGTCGCTGGTTTCAAAAAAGAGAATTTCGTTTTTGCTTATGTAATACTCCGTTCTGCCGATGTACAGAGGAATTTCGCTTTGGCTTTTCACTGCATTCTCGATCAGCGATTCCAGCAGCATGATCTTCTCCGTTCTCTCCCTGCATCGTATGACAATTTCCTCTTCACCTTCCGGCACTGTCTCCGTCCTGATTTTCACGGCGCTGTCTCCTTTCTTCCGGCTTTGCAAATATATTATAACAAGAACTTTTTCTTTTGTAAATATGCTTATACTGACAGGTCGTTTTTTGCTGCTGACACGTAATTTTTCCGGCTGATCCGGTTTTCACGATGCTGTTGTTCACGGTTTTCATAATGTGTACCCTTGACAAAACATTTCCGCTCATGTTATACTAAAGCTGTATAATTCTGTTATATTCCGTAAGCGCAAAGCGCTATGGTTTGACGTTTGAAATCATTATTTAAACACAGGAGAAATGATTATGTTACTGAAAGAATTACAAGCACGCAGAGAAGAACTGTATAGCCTGATGGGTCGTCTGCCGGGCAGAAACAATCCCATCCACTGCAAAGTGGTATCCGTGGAAGACAAGGGAAACTTTATTCTGGAATGCCTGATCCTGACCATCGAAACCTCCGCGGATGAACCCCGTTGTGAGCCTATTCCGGCGTATTTTGCCCGTCCCAAGGGAGATGGCGTATTCCCGGCGGTTCTGTTCAACCATTCCCACGGCGGTATGTATGAGGTCGGCAAGGATGAACTGCTGAATCCCGCGTCCTATATGTATCGCCCCAGCTATGCGGAAGCTCTGACAGCCAAAGGATATGCGGTACTCTGCATTGACCAGTGGTGTTTCGGAGAACGCAGCGGCCGTGAAGAAGCCAACACCTACAAGGAAATGCTCTGGAAGGGCGAATATATGTGGGGGCGTATGGTATATGACAATCTGCGCGGTCTGGATTATCTCTGCAGCCGTGACGACGTGGATGCATCCCGTATTGCAACCATGGGTATGTCCATGGGCAGTACCATGGCATGGTGGACTGCGGCGCTGGATGAAAGAATCAAGGTTTGTGTGGACATCTGCTGCCTCACCGATTTTGATGCCCTGATCCACAGAGATCATCTCAATTACCACAGTATTTACTACTACATTCCGAGCCTCCTGCTCCACTTCTCCTCTCCCCAGATCAACGCTCTGATCGCCCCCCGCGCACACCTGGGTACTGTAGGTATTTATGACGGACTTACCCCCCAAGAAGGGGTGGATCGCATTGAACGTGAAGTCGGCGAAGTATATGCACAGCTTGACGCCTCCGACAAGTTCTCCATTCTGCGCTATCCTCTCGGTCACAGAGAAAGTGCGGAAATGCGCGGGGACATTATGCAGTTCCTCGAAAAGCATCTGTAATCTGTATACATCGGTATTCTTCTCCCGGAAGCGTCGTTTTGTTCCCTGAGATCCGGAAAAGAAGCAACACGACCCACTTCAAATATCCGGCAAATTGTGCTATAATGTGTATAATTGGTGTAGAGCCTGATGCGACGGAAATCTGACTGCATGGTTCTTCGTTTCCATGAATTACATTCCCTGCGACATCCTGCAGCCGGCAGAATGGTCTGACAGGAGAAAAGGGGGTGATCGGATGGCGCTTGACGGATCGGCATTTACGTCACACATCACAAAAGCGATTCTGGATGATGTCCCGGTTTGCCAGGCAGTCACTGCTTTCGAGGCTGTATACACCCCCGGCAATTTCCCAAAGCAGATGTATTCCCACAATATTGTAGAAATCGGCATTGTTCTGTCGGGCGAAGGGACCCATCTGATCCTGGAACAGGCGATTCCCTGCCAGTCAGGAGATGCTTTTGTAATCGGTTCCGATGTAGAGCATGGGTATTTTTCCCAGAACACCGGCGAAAGTCTGGTGGTGCATCGGCTTTGGTTTGATCCCGCAGACTGGTTCGACGGTACGGTTGCCAACGAAGAAGGACTGCGGTACTGCTACGGTGTTTTTGAGGATGGTTTGAATGTGGGATGTGCGGTACTGACCCAGAGATCCCGGAGTCAGCTGCTGGACCTTTGCGCCCGTATCACAGAAGAAATCACCGGTCAGAAACAGGAATGGCATGAAGCGGTAAAAGCACACCTGTCCCTGCTGCTGATCCTTCTGGGACGCTACGTGGGCGAATCCGTGAAAAATATTTCCTATGTCAGATCCAAGGACTGGCGTCTGGTTACAGGAACCATTGAGATCATCGAAGCAGAGTTTGCCGACAACGATCTGACACTGGGCAGCATTGCGGATCGGCTGTTTGTCAGCAAAGCCCATCTGAGCCGGCTGTTCAAACGGCTTACCGGAGAGATGTTTTCCGATTATCTCCGCAAGGTGCGCTACAGTCACGCCTGCAAACTGCTGACGGAAACTGTCCTGCCCATCAGTGAGATTTCCCACAGATGCGGTTTCAAGGATCTTTCTTCTTTCCGCCGTGTTTTTTCCGCATCCGAGGGCATGACCCCCAGCGATTACCGGAAATCCCGAATACAGTTATCAAATAATAAGAATACAAACGAAAAAAAGGAGCCAATCATGAGTACTATTGCTGCTATTTCCGAAAATGTTCAGAAGGGTAAGGCAAAAATCGTTCAGGAGCTGGTTAAGACCGCTATCGACGAAGGCGCTGATATCCAGAAGATTCTGAATGAAGGCCTGCTGGACGGTATGTCCGTTGTAGGCGAAAACTTCAAGGTAAACAAGGTTCACGTTCCCGAAGTTCTGGTTGCCGCACGCGCTATGAACATGGGTGTACAGATCCTGAAGCCCCATCTGGTACAGGCCGGTGTTGAAGCTACCGGTAAGGTATGTATCGGTACCGTTCAGGGCGACCTCCACGATATCGGTAAGAACCTGGTTAAGATGATGATGGAAGGCAAGGGTCTGGAAGTTGTTGACCTGGGTACCGATGTATCCCCCGAAACCTTTGTACAGACCGCTATTGATCAGAACTGCCAGATCATCTGCTGCTCCGCACTGCTTACCACTACCATGGGTGTTATGGAAGAAGTTGTAAAGCTGGCTGAAGAAAAGGGGATCCGCGACAAGGTAAAGATCATGGTCGGCGGCGCACCCGTAAACGAAGACTTCTGCAAGAACATTGGTGCTGACGTATACACCTCCGATGCCGCAAGCGCAGCAGACGCAGCATTGGCTATCTGCCAGAACAACTGAGTTTCAACTGGATATATGCATTTGTTTTGGCTGGAAAAAGCTTGAGGATAAGTTTTTTTCAGCCAAAACAGGTTTAATCGTCATTTATTTATTCTATTTTAAAGGATTTTTGTATATGAAAAGAAATATGCATGACTGGCTGAAGGAACTTCCCTCCAGCAAAAAAGCCCTTCCCATTCTGTCCTTCCCCTGCATCAGTCTGATGAACATCTCCCTGAAGGAACTGATCGCCGACAGCGCCAAGCAGGCTGAAGGTATGGTTCTGGTGGCACAGAATACCGATTCCGCCGCTTCTGTCAGCTTTATGGATCTGTCCGTTGAGGCAGAATGCTTCGGTGCGGATGTACGTTTTTCGGATACGGAAGTGCCCACCGTTGTCGGCAGACTGATCCATGATGAAGCCGAAGCGGATGCCCTTGCCGTTCCCCCCATCGGCGCAGGCAGAACCGGTGTGTATCTGAAAGCCATTGAAGATGTGGTCTGTCGGATCACGGACCGCCCTGTTCTGGCAGGCATTATCGGTCCCTACTCTCTGGCGGCGCGGCTTCTGGATGTGTCCGAGATCATGATGGACTGCTATGACGAACCGGATATGGTACATACGGTACTGGAAAAGGCTACTGCATTCCTGATCGAATATGCCAAAGCGTACAAAGCTGCCGGTGCCAACGGAATTGTTATGGCAGAACCGGTTGCGGGACTGCTCTCTCCCATGCTGGAAGAAGAATTCTCCGCCCCCTATGTTAAGAAGATCGTGGACGCTGTACAGGACGAATCCTTCATCATCGTATACCACAACTGCGGCGACAACACACCCGAAATGGTACCCTCCATCCTTTCCACCGGTGCCGCCGCTTATCATTTCGGCAATTCCATTGATCTGAAGGAAATGATCGAAAAGTTCCCCTCCGATGTGCCCGTTATGGGGAATGTGGATCCTGCAGGTGTTCTGCGTATGGGTACACCGGAAACGGTAGAAGAAGCTACCCTGGCGGTAATGAATGCCTGCCATACTTATCCCAACTTTGTAATATCTTCCGGATGCGACATTCCGCCCCTTACCCCCTGGGAAAACATCCATGCTTTCTTCAAAGTTGTAGGTGCGTTTTATGGAAAAAATGTTTGAGAATCTCATGGCTGCAGCCAAAGAGCTGGGTGCAAGCAATGTTTCGGTGATTGCAGCCGATAAGATCGAAACGGATACCCGTTTCAGAGATATGTGCGCGGCAAATTCCTGTGGTATGTACGGAAAATGCTGGATGTGTCCCCCGGATGTGGGCGAGATCAATGCGCTGATGGCGGAACTGAAAACCTACTCCCATGCGCTGGTATACCAGTACATCGGTCAGCTGGAAGACAGCTACGACTTCGAGGGCATGATCGAAGCAAGACACGCCATGTCCCGTCTTTCCCACACCTTTGAGAAGCATCTGTCCGCGAATGTGCCGGTAAAATACCTGCATCTGAGCGTCGGAGGATGCGGTGCCTGTGAAGTTTGTGCCAAGCAGGAAGATAAACCCTGTGTACATCCGGAACTTGCGCTGGCTTCTCTTGAAGCATACGGCGTCAATGTTTCCCGTCTGGCAGCAGTATCGGATATGAAATACATAAACGGTGCGAATACCGTTACCTATTTCGGCGCCGTTCTCTTTACTTTGTAAAACAGCAGAAGGACACGGTATATGAACACAGAAACCAGAACCATTACCCTGACCGTGAACGGAAGTCCCCGTACCGTCACTGCCGGGAAGTCCATTTCGGAATATCTGGGCAGTGAGCAGCCCTGCGGCGGTCACGGACGGTGCGGCAAATGCAAAGTTATCGCCACGGGGGATCTGTCTCCCCTCAGTGAAAGCGAAAAGAATCTTCTGACGGAAGAAGAACTGAAAAAAGGGTTCCGTTTTGCCTGTCTCACTGCTGTGCTGGGGGATTGTTCCGTGGTTACGCTGCAGTCGGATGCCGGGGATGTGAAAGCGGTAACCGATGGAGAAATGCCGGAATTCCCCCTGAATCCTGCCTTTGTACATTACGGTGCGGCGATTGACATCGGTACTACGACGATTGCCGCCGGATTATATGACACGGATGGTACACTGCTTTGCGAAGCCGCCTGTCTCAATCCGCAGATTGCCTGGGGCGCGGATGTCATTTCCCGTATCGAAGCCGCGCTGGACGGAAAAGCGGAGTCCCTGGCGTTGTCCATCCGTTCTGCCATAGACGATATTCTCGCGGTTCTTGCCCGAAAAGCATCTGTATCTGCCGAAGAAATTGACGGGATCGTGCTGACGGGCAACACGGTAATGCTGTATCTTCTGACCGAAACCGATACAGAACCCCTGTCCCACGCCCCGTTCACCGTACACCGTTCCTTCGGTGAAACGGTAACCGCGGACGCACTTGGTTTATCCTGTATTCAGCCGGACACACCGGTGTATCTGCCCCCGTGTATGGCGGCTTTCATCGGTGCGGACATCACCTGCGGTATTCTTGCCACACGCCTTTGCGAATCGGCGGAAAGTGCCCTGTTTGCGGACATTGGTACCAATGGGGAAATGGGATTGTGGACAAAGGGAAAACTGACTGTATGCTCCACCGCCGCCGGTCCGGCTTTTGAAGGTGTGGGCATTTCCATGGGGATGCGCGGTGCCCCCGGAGCCATTGACAAGGTTGCCGTCCACGGTAATCAGGCAGTTTGTCACGTGATCGGGGACAAGCCTGCTGTAGGGATCTGCGGAAGCGGACTTGTGGATGCGGCAGCCTGTCTGCTTCGTCTTGGTATCCTGGATGAAACCGGGTATCTGGAGGAGGAAACGGTTACGCTGAAAGACAGTGTGACGCTGGATCAGTCCGACATCCGTATGCTGCAGCTTGCCAAGAGTGCCATATGCGCCGGGATGACTGCCCTGTCTGCTTCTGCCGGTATCCAGCCGGAGGATGTGGATCATGCCATTATCGCCGGCGGATTCGGGAAGTATCTGGATATGGGAAACGCCGAATACATCGGTCTGATCCCCGCCGGTCTGCAGGATAAGATCCGTGTGGTAGGCAATGCATCCCTGACCGGAGCCGCCATGCTGCTTCTAAGCAAAAACTTCCGCGACACCTGTTACCGTATTGCCGGAGACGCAGAAATTCTGGAACTTTCCACGGACTCCGTTTTTGTGGAGCAATACATGATGGGCATGATGTTTTGAGATCAGAACATAAACAGCTCCATGTCTATAGTTGGGGTAAAGAAGATCCAATGAAGAAGTTGAAAGAAAGAATTGTAGATTCAGATATGCTCGAACCTTTTTCATTGGTGTTTTCTCTGACCCCAACTTTTGTTATAGAACCCATAATTTCCTTGTTATTGGATCATCGTCATAGGAACGATAGTCTTTTTTTTGTTTCTTGAAAAAAGAAACCGATCGAAAAGCACCTTGGTATTGTACAAAGATTATTTACAGTGCAGAAATACAATGGCAACAACAAAAATATATAATACGTGTAATATATAAAAAATGTGATCGCGTTATTAACTTTTATTTGATCTATATTCTTTCCATAAGGAGGTTACCATGTTTCATCTTGTAAAAGACCATCAGTCCGACTATCGGATCATCCTGCGGCACGATGCAGCGCTGTCCGAGCAAACTGCTGCCTCGGAACTCTCGTCCTATCTGGAAAAAATCAGCGGTGCCAAACTGCCGGTTTATACCGATGCAGAACCTGCTACGGAGAAAGAAATCTGTATCGGCTATACAAACCGTCCCTCCGCCGAAGACACTTCTTCTTTGGGAGATGAGGGATACATCATCAAAACAGAAGGCGAAAAGCTCTTCCTTCTCGGCTCCGGTGTACGCGGTGCGCTTTACTGTGTGTATACTTTCTTAGAAAAGTTCTGTAATTGCCGTTTCTATACCAATGATTTTGAACGGGTTCCCAAGGCAGATACCATTGCTCTGCAGAATGCTTATCTGAAAGAAGTTCCGTTTTTTGAATACCGTAATTCATACTGGCATTCTCAATCCGATGAATTTATCAGTGCCAAGCTGAAAATCAACGACACTTTCCGTCACAAGCTCACGGATCGTGTTGGCGGCGGACTGGGTTATGCCGGCGGCTTTGTACATACATTGGAGGCGCTTTCCGAAAAAGATGCTGAGACCGCTTCCAGACTTTGTCTGTGTGACGAAGAAATTTATCAGACGGTTCTTGCCAATGCCAAAAAGACCTTACGGAATAATCCTCACGCTAAAATCATTTCCATCTCTCAGTCGGACGGCAACAGCGGCGGATGCACCTGTGAAAAATGTCTGGCTGTCAATGCAGAAGAACAATCCGGTATGGGTACCATGCTCCGTTTTGTCAACCGTATTCAAGCGGACATCCATGAAGAATTCCCCGGTGTTCATGTAGATACGATTGCCTATCAGTATACCATCAAACCGCCGGTTCTCACCGTTCCCGATCCGGATGTATTCATTCGGTTATGCACCAACGACTGCGGACACCGCTATCCCTTTGCCTCGGTATCTCCGGAGCTTGCCTGGGGCAATGATGTGATCTTCCACGATACGCTGAAAGCATGGTCCAAGCTCGCCAATCATTTGTACATCTGGGACTATATCGTGAATTTCGCTGTCTACAACGCTGCCCATCCCGAGTTCGACACTCTGTGGGAAAATATACGCTTATTTGCCGAAAATAAAACAATCGGTGTTTTTGAGCAGGGGAATATCGAATCTCCCGACGGCGAATTCGGCGCACTCAAAGGGTATCTTGTCGCCCGTCTTCTGTGGAATCCCATGATGAGCAAAGAGGATTACCGGAACTACATGAGAGAATTCTTGGATGATTATTACGGTGCCGCCGGCAAATGGATGCAGGAATATATCGACTACACCCTGGAATGTTCTGTACACTCCAATTTCGGTGCATTTCACGTATATACCAACAATTATCTCTTTGTACCGGGTATGGGTTCCGAAATTGAAGGGGAAAAAGCATTCCTGGAGCACGCCGATGCATTGTTTGACAATGCGGAAAAAGCTGCTGCGGACGATCCCCTCTCCTATGCCCATGTACGTCAGTCCCGTATTCAGCTGTACATTTACCGTTTTTACCTGCTGCGCAAAACGGCTGACGGATTGCAGCCCGGTCCCGAAAAAGATGCGCTCAATGAAGAAATGGTGCAGATCCATCGCATGACCTTCCGGGAAATGCAGAAATTCAACATTACCCATTCCTGCGAATTCCGGAGAATTGATTACGATAACGAACCGGATTGGGCAAAGCTGGATGCCGCCGGATGGGGTTATTGGATTCCCCCGATCACAAACAGATAAGTCTTTTGCGAAAAATGCAAGGAATTTAAATCAGAAAAAACAGTTACCGGCAGAGAACGATTGCATTCTCTGCCGGTTTTTCGTATTCTATATCATCAGTTTTGCCTTGATGGATTTGCTGTATGCTGAGGGGGATTGTTTTTCGTACTGCTTGAAAATCCGTGACAGATAATGAACCGATGAAAAACCCACCATGGCTGCGATCTGTGTCAGATTATAGTTTTCCTCCCGCAGCAGCCGTTTTACTTCCTTGATCCGCAGGCCGTTGATGTATTCCAGCACCGTTGTGCCGTATTCTTCCTTGAAATTGGCGCACAGGGTGGTCTTGTTTGTATTGTACAGGAAGCAAAGTTCCTCCAGATGGATCCGCTTTCGGTAGTTTTCCCGGATGTATCCGTGGATTTCCTGCATTTTCAGACCTTCGCCCGTATCCTGGCTTATCTGGGTTTCGGAAGCGCACATACGGACCAGTTCAATGAAAAAGGTTTCCAGTTTCAGCTGGATCATCTGGTCGGCGCCAAAGGGATAATCCTGTCTTTTCTTCATATCCGGCAGGTTCGGTACATCGTATGGAGGAAGGAACACACTGCGTCCTTCCTTGATTACATCGGTCAGCAGACGCTGCAGTTTTTCCGACAGTACAATGGGTGCAACGGCGAATCGGTCCAGTTCCGGACTTTCACAGGAAAAGCCGATGATGATTACATTGGGGGCAATATCCAGGGGACAGCTGATGGAATGGGTTTCGTTTTCTCTGTGTACGATCACTTCCCCCTTTTGTACGACCCCCACATAATTGTCCGCCTTCACCTCGATGTATCCGCTGTCCACGTAGATCAGTTCACGGAATTCGTGCCGGTCCATCAGGGTATGGTATTCGCTGGTAAATTCAAAATAATGGATATTGGCAATTCTGTCAATGTGAATGACACGCTCGAATTCTTTCAGTTGGTATTCCACAGCCTCACCTCCGTTATTTTATTATACCACAGCCTGCAGATTTATTCAATAGTAAAGAAACTTACTATTGTGCAAAAATTATTTACAATAGGATAAATACAAAAAATGCAGGAAAGTATATAATTAAAGTGGTAAGATCCATATCCCCGCTACATAAAAAATACAAATTCAAACTACATAAAGGAGAGCAAACATTATGGCAAATCGTATCTGTATTCCCGATTATGAGTACAAGGAAAGAATCGCAAAGGCTGCAAAGCTGGTTCGTGAAAGAGGTCTGGATGTAATGCTGGTTGTCAGCACTGAATCCGACTATGCAAACGCCCGTTATTTCAGCGGCTTCTGGCCTCTGTTTGAACGTGCCGGCGTAGCCATCTCCGCAACCGGTGACGCTGCTCTGCTGGTTGGTCCCGAATCCGCTCTGTTCGCAAAGGACTTCGGTAAGATCGACAACATTTTCGTTCTGAAGGAATTCCGTGAAAGTGCTGACCCTGCCTATCCCGAACTGGTTCCCGATACATTCACCGACGCGTTCAAGAGCATCGGCGTAACCGGCAAAAAGATCAAGATCGGTCTCGGCAGCTATGTAGAATGCACTCTGCCCATCATGGACGGTCTCAAGGACAACTTCCCGGAAGCTGAAATCTCCGTATGCAACGACATCATGGTTGAACTCCGCAAGATCAAGAGTGTCAACGAGATTGCCTGCATCCGCGAAGGTTTCCGCATTGTTGACCTGGCTACCGATGAAGTTATCCGTCAGCTCCGTCCCGGTGTTACCGAACTGGAAATGGTCGGCGTTGCACAGCGTGTGATCTACGAAAACGGCGCAGAATACGAAGGTCTTCCCATGTACGTATTCAGCGAAGCATCCACCCGTCATGCCATCAGCCGTTCCAGCTACCGTAAGATCGAAAAGGGGGACGTTGTTCAGCTGAACCTGTCCGCCAAGATCGACGGTTACTCCCCTGCTCTCGGTCTGCCCGTAATCATGGGTAAGATCGATGCAGAAAGAAGAAAGTACATCGACTTCTGCTACGAAATGCACAACTGGACCGAAAAGGAACTGAAGGCCGGCATCCCCGCTTCCCAGATTCCCAAGGAATTCTATCAGAAGTTCATTGAAAACGGCTACAAGGACAACTACGTATACGGTCCCTGCCACGGCACCGGTATGATCGAAGTAGAAGCGCCCTGGATGGAAACTTCCTCCGAATATATGCTGGAAGAAAACATGGCATTCCAGATCGACACCTTCATCTCCGGTCCCACTTTCGGTACCAGATGGGAAAAGGGTGTTATCATCACCAAGGATGGCTGTGATTCCATGTCCGACTACCTGAAGAAAGGATTGATCGAACTTGACTTCTAATACCATCGGAAAGAAACAGTGGATCATCCCCGACTGCGAACTGCCGCCGGAAGGGGAAGGCGCTATGAAGGGACACGAATCCGTTATCGTGGTAAACGACAGTGACACCGATGCCGTTATCCAGGTCAAGCTGTATTTCACCGACCGCGACAGCGTAAAGGATATACAGTGGCACGTAGGAAGCGACAGAGTACGCTGCTTCCGTATGAACAACCCCGACGATATGGGCGGATTTATCGTTCCCCTCGAAACACAGTATGCGATGAAATTATCCTCCAATGTACCGATCGTGGTACAGTACGGCAGACTGGACAACCGTCAGGTTAACCTTGCCTACTATACTACCCTTGGTTACGCTGAGTAATGGTATGAGGTGACGTTATGCATTTGGATAAATGTTTTCCCCGTGAAATCGAAAGTGCCAAGGAAAACCGTACACCGGTCGTAATTGTCGGCGGTACGGTGGAATACCACGGTCCCCAGTGCTCCTACGGCTGTGATACGCTGATCGCCCAGGGGCTTGTGGAAAAGCTTGCCGAAAAACGGGATATTATTATTGCACCCTCCATCAGTTACAGTCCCGCCAGCTGGGCTGTAGGCGATGCTACCTCCGGCACGGTACATATTGATGAAGTTGTGTTTGAAGAATATGTGTTCAATATCTTCATGAGTATGCTTTCTGCCGGTCTGCGGAATATTTATGTAGTGATCCATCATCAGTTTGAGGAAGGTAATCTTATGCCCATGACCCTCTCCTATATGAAAGCCGGAAAGCGCGCGACCATGCGTTATCTGGAAAAGACCATGGGAGAAGGCTGGTGGGGCAGTGAAAGCTATTCCGATTACTATGCCAACCTGGGCGGCGGTGACGATCCCTTCAGCTGGATCAAAGTCATCCCTGCCATGAGTCCCGAAGCACAGCACGCCACCGGTTACGACCACGCCGGCAAATACGAGTGCTCCATTCTGATGTCCCTCTACCCCGACGCCGTTAAACTGGAACGTCTGGGAGACAAATACCACTGGTTCACCCAGAGCTCTGCTGAAGCCAACATGGAACTGGGCGACGAAATGGTAGAAATCTCACTGAAATATCTGGACAAAGCGATCCAGTAAAAAATCACCTTATAAACTTTCCCCAATCCATTAAAGTTTTTGAAACGGGGTTTAAGGGGAGAAACTTTTTATAAAAAGTTTCTCCCCTTGTTACTCTCAAACCAAATAAGGAGGATAGTGTGAAAATACAGCAGTCGAAATAGAAAGTATGGCTGTTTCACACTTCGAAAATCCTTTGGAAAGCGGAACCCACCACTTTCCATTTCCTTCGGATACCAGGATTTTCCCTTCGTATTGGTTCGTCGCATAAATGCGACAGATGGAGGATTAACATGAGACTGCATTTGAAAAAAGAATTTTTCAAAGACCGTGAACAGCTTCTCTTACAGGAAGGTTGTCTTTCTGTATATACATTCCGTTATTCCACCGGTATTGAAGCCCTGCGTGTGGAAAACGACTGCGGATATTTTGTGATCCTTCCCTTCCAGGGTCAGCAGATCTGGGATTTCTGCTTCGGCGGACGGAATCTGAAAATGAAGACCACCATCCGTGAACCCAGAAAAACCAAGGTCTATCTGGAAACCTACGGCGGATTTCTGTATCACTGCGGTATCGGTTCCATCGGTGCGCCGGATGAAAGCCATCCCCATCACGGCGAAATTCCCAATGCGGAATACGAAGAAGCCTATATCGATTGCGGCAATGATGCACGCGGCACTTATGTAAGTGTGGGCGGCGTACTTTCCTATGATGCGGCGTTTGTGAAAAAATACCGTTTCCTTCCCGCATGCCGGCTGTATGCCGGAGAGAGCACCGTTCACGTGAATGTGACCATCGAAAATGGTCGTGCGGAGCCTCTGGAATATCTGTATCTGTGCCACATCAATTTCCATCCCATCAACGGTGCGCGTCTTGTCTATAGTGTGCCCAGGGACAGTAAACACGTGAAGGTTCACAAGATCGTTCCGGACAGTCTGCCCGAAGCTGCACAGGCAAAACTGCGCGATTACATGGAACTGCTGGAAAAAGATCCGGCTTTCATGGACAACGTCGGCAATCCGGAAGAAGCCTATGCCCCGGAAATCTGTTTCACCATGACATACAAACCGGACGACAAGGGACGGGGATACACCATGCAGTATGTAGAGGGAGAAGGCGCCTGTTATGTGGATCATCCCACGGATGCGCTGCCCATCGGTATCCGCTGGATCTCCCGTACCGCCACCGAAGATTCCATGGGTATGATTCTGCCGGCAACTGCTGAGCATCTGGGTTACAAGGATTCCAAAGCCAAGGGATACATCCGCTATCTGGGTGGATTTGAGAAGGTTTCCTTTGATCTGGAGATCGGATACATTTCCGATGCACGGGCAAAACAGGTAGAAGAAAAGATTGATGCCATTCTGCATTCCTGATCTTTGAAACAATACAGTAAAGCAGCAGCTGCCGCATTGCAGGTACTTCCCGGTACGGCAGCTGCTGTTTATTTTTTACCCGTTTTCTCTTAACAAGGTATCGCAGGAATTCTGTTTCCCTCCCATAATTCTATTGACAGACGAAACCAAAAATTGTATAATATATTTTGTGGCAATGTTTTTGCCCACGGATTTTGCACCGCAAATTCTTATTTTATATAAAACAGGAGCGATTACAGGATGAAAATTGATATATTCTCCGGTTTCCTCGGTGCCGGAAAAACCACACTCATCAAAAAACTCATCACCGAAGCCTATTCCGGTGAAAAACTGGTGCTGATCGAAAATGAATTCGGCGATATCGGCATTGACGGCGGTTTTCTGCAGGATGCAGGCATCAACATTACAGAAATGAACTCCGGCTGTATCTGCTGCAGTCTGGTAGGGGATTTCGGCGAAGCACTGCAGAAGGTGATTACCGAATATTCCCCCGACCGTATTCTCATCGAACCCTCCGGTGTCGGCAAGCTCAGCGACGTGATCCGGGCTGTGGAAAATATCGGTTCCGCAGAAATTGCCGTGAATGCGCTGGTTACCGTGGCAGACGTCAACAAATGCAAGATGTACATGAAGAATTTCGGTGAGTTTTTCAACAACCAGATTGAAAACGCCGCTACCATCATTCTCAGTCATACCACCGGTGTTTCCGATGCCAAACTGACTGCCTGTGTCAAGCAGATCAAGGAACTCAATCCCACCGCCGATATTCTCACCACCCCCTGGGAACAGCTTGACGGTAAGCAGATTCTGGAGGTTATGGAAAAGGAAAATACACTTGAAGATGAGCTGAAGCAGCTTTCCGAAGAAGTACATTCTCATGCCCACTGCGGACATGATCACGAGCATCACCATGAGCATCACCATGAGCATGACGAACACTGCTGCTGCGAACATGATCACGAACACCATCATGAACATGACGAACATTGCTGCTGCGGACATGATCACAAGCATCATCATGAGCATGACGAACATTGCTGCTGCGAACATGATCACGAGCATCACCATGAGCATGACGAACACTGCTGCTGCGAACATGATCACGAGCATCACCATGAGCATGACGAACATTGCTGCTGCGAACATGATCACGAGCACCATCATGAACATGACGAGCACTGCTGCTGCGAACATGATCACGAACACCATCATGAACATGACGAGCACTGCTGCTGCGAACATGATCATGAGCATCATCATGAGCATGACGAACATTGCTGCTGCGAACATGATCATGAGCATCATCATGAGCATGACGAACATTGCTGCTGCGAACATGATCACGAACACCATCATGAACATGACGAGCATTGCTGCTGCGGTCACGACCACGGACATCATCATGCGGATGAAGTATTCACCAGCTTCGGTGCGGAAACAGGTCGCCGTTACACTGTGGAAGAAATCACAGCCGCGCTGGAAGAACTGGAAGACAAGGACAAGTACGGATTCATTCTGCGTGCCAAGGGGATTGTCAACGGTACGGACGGGTTCATCCACTTTGACTATGTGCCGGGTGAGCCGGATGTTCGTCTGGGCAGTGCTGTACCTACAGGACGTCTCTGCGTAATCGGTTCCGGTATCCGGGAAGATGCGCTGAAAGAACTGTTTCTCCTGTGAGAGATTTTGATTCTGAAATGCTTGTGAAAGGATAACGCAACATTTATGGATATTCCCGTTTATTTAGTCACCGGTTTTCTGGAAGCCGGAAAAACAAGTTTTATACAGGAGACCCTTACCGCCCAGCCCCTGCTCAGAGAGGGCAATATGCTTCTGATCGTATGCGAGGAAGGCATAGAAGAATTTGACCCCACCGCTTTTGCTTCCAAGAATGTATATCTGGAACAGATCGAAGATGCCGAAGATCTCACCCCGGCTCTGCTGTCCTCCTTACAGGAAAAGCATCAGGCCATGCTGGTTATGGTGGAATACAACGGTATGTGGCAGCTTCGGGATTTTTACGAAAACCTCCCCGAAAACTGGAATGTATTTCAGGAAATCTTCATCTGCGATTCCCTCACCATCGAAAACTACAACCGCAATATGCGCAGTCTGGTAGTGGACAAGCTGTCCTCCTGTGATCTGGCTGTATTCAACCGTACAGATGCATCCACCGATCAGCTGACTCTGCACAAACTGGTACGCGGTGTCAGCCGTACTGCCGGTATTCTCTACGATATGACCGACGGCAGTGTGGTACAGGACACCATTGAAGATCCCCTGCCCTTTGATATCAATGCAGACATTGTAAAGATTCAGGATCGGGATTTTGCATACTTCTATCGGGATCTGGTGGAAGATATTCAGAAATACGACGGCAAAAAAATCCGTTTCAAGGGTATGGTAATCAAAGACGAAACCATCCCCACCGGCAGTTTTGTCTGCGGCCGCCACGTAATGACCTGCTGTGCGGACGATATTCAGTTCAACGGCATCGCCTGCAAATGGAAAAACAGCGAAACCCTGAAAACCTACCGCTGGGTGGAAATCACCGGCAAAATCTCCATCGAAAAACACAAAATGTACACCGCCCCCGGTCCCGTACTCAAAGTAACCTCCCTCATCCCCGCCGCCCCTCCGGAAATGCAGGTTGCTACGTTTGATTGATTTTTATGTATTTTTTGTGGGGGAGGGAGAAACACTTTTTGCGAAAAAGTATTTCTCCCTCCCCCACACCCCCTTCCTCTTTTCAAAAAACTTTGAAAAAGGGGTTTTATTATGGGGATATTGATTGGGTTGGGACTGTTCGGTTTGGGCGGTCTTTTTTTATGGTTTTGCGGTGAAATTCGGAAAAAAGAAAAATGGGTCAGATTATGTGACCCACATTATATTTATTATAGCACAGGATCAGGGGGATTGTAAATAGGAAAATGAATAATTTCTGAAGTTCTGTGGTTTGCATAAATATTTCTTGTGAACTTTGTATAAGATACCACTTGCAACGGTCGAAAAACTGTGCTATAATATAGTCACAAGGAAAGAGGAACAAACAAAAACATACAAGAAGTGAGGTACACACCAATGTACAACTGAAGTACAAAGCTTCTTAGAAAAAGGGAGTAGCTATAGTAAAGCGTTTTAATCCAAT
>JAFUKI010000045.1 GCA_017467815.1 Clostridia bacterium | reverse complement strand
GCTTCGGAATCAGAAAGAGACCATTTCCATAGGGGATGTACTCACGGAAGGCTACCCCTTCTACGGCGGTCATATGGTTGTCCGGTACACCTACACATACAAACCCGGCGACGCTGTCGAACTGGCTCTGCAGGGCCGCTTTGCCACCGCATCCGTAAAGGTAAACGGAAAAGATGCCGGGGATATGCTGTTCATCCGTCACCTGGATCTGTCCTCCTTCCTCCATGAAGGGGAAAATGAAATCGAAATCGACTTTGCCAACTCCATGCGTAATCTCATGGGTCCCCACCACCGCAGTTATCCGGAACCCCTTGGCGTTGCTCCGGGCACATTCTCCTTCGAAAACGAATGGAAGGGCAGAGAATGTGAGGATTACACGGAAAGCTATGCCTTCGTCCGTTTCGGTATTGAGGGAAAGTAAAGTTTTACCCCTGCGTATATAAAAACACAATTCCGAAAGAGTCTGTCAACTTACGGCAGATTCTTTCTTTATTTTCACACAACAGAAATCCAAGACTACCAAAAATTACCAAAACTATTGACAGAACACTAAAAATGGTATATAATGGAAATAATAACAATAAATAGGAGAAAATGAGATGATGACGGTTTTGTTTTTGGTAGAAAAATTCCGGTACCGGAAGATGGCGGAACAACTGGCGGCATTGGTGAATCGAATGGAGAATATATCCGTTACCGTACAGGTACTGCATGACGGGGAGACGTACAGGGAGCTGTTTGCAAAGAACATCTGTTATAAAGCAGAATCCGCCGTATATCACGGAATCACCGTATTCCCGGCAGGATACCTGTACAACAGAATCGTAAAAGAAACATACGACGCAGCCATCGCCTGGACGGAAGGGAAGTGTGTCCGTATCCTTTCCGGCTGTCCCCATACCGGAACGAAACTGTATTGTATGATCCATACCGATTTGTCGGAAAACGGAAAATTCACCGCCGGTTTCCACTCATGGTGCGATGCCTTAAACGCATACCGGAATCTCCACGGCTGCTTTGTGTCGGATCAATCCCTGATCAAACCTTTTGCCTGCTTATCCGGAATGGAATCCGACAACATCCGCGTAATCCCACCGATCCGAGAACCCAGCGGACACCGTATGAAGACATACTGGAAAAAATTCGGTACTCCGGGGACCTTGCAGGTCTGTTCCGCAGGGGAAAATATCACCCCGTCCGAAACCCGCCGCCTGTATAGAATCCACACCCAGCTTCTGGCAGAAGGGTACTGGCACCGCATGGTCGTCATCGGCGGAAAAAGACGGATGCGTTTTTCCAGAGACACGTTTCTCCATCTGCCGTACGATAAAAATACAGCCCGATTCGTGTCAGGCTGTGATATATTCCTGTGTATAAACGGAGAGGAAAGTGTACTGGAGGCCATGAAAGATGCACTGCGCTCCGGTATTCCGGCAGTGGCTGTTCAGGGGATCCTGACGGAAAGCATCCTTGCCGGCGGAACGAAGGGAATTCTGACCGAAGCCACACCGGAAAGCATTAAAAACGGTCTGCGGAGTATGCTGACCAAACCGAAACTGCGGTACGTCTGCGGAAAAAACGCCCGTATATCGGACAAGGGATGTGAAACCGATATTTCCGTGACAGAGATAGAGGAAGCGCTAACCAAAAACAAGAACATATCTACCAACAGAAAATCCGACAAAAATATTGAAAAAAAGAATCGCATGTGTTATAATCCTTTTAACGAATCCGGCACCGTAATTCCATAAATTGATCTGCAAAAAGGAGAAATAATCATGCGTATTGAAGATGTTGATAAGAATTTTGTCGTCGAATCCAATATTGACAAACCGGATATAGTATGGCTTTCCCCCAAGGAAGCTCCGTTTTCCATCCACGGACTGTGGAATCCCACCGCAGACGCCCGCTGTTACACCAGAATGCCGGAAGATACAGCGAATACCGTCAATCCCGGTGTAGCCTGCCTGAACTATCATACAGCAGGCGGACGTATCCGTTTCAAAACCAATTCCCCCTATATCGCACTGAAAGCCGTGATGCCCGCCACCGGAACCATGCCCCACATTGCAAAAACCGGTCAGAGCGGCTTCGACCTGTACCGCCGTGCAGACGGAAAAACCAAATATTATAATACCTTCAAACCCCAGGGCGGCGTAACTTCCGGTTTTGAATCGGTTGTTCCCACGGAAGAAGGACTGTATACCTATACCATCAATATGCCCCTGTACGACGGCGTAAACGAAGTGTATATCGGTCTGGCAAAGGATGCAGAACTCCTGCCCGCAGATCCCTACACCTACGAAAAACCCGTGCTGTACTACGGCTCATCCATCACCCAGGGCGGATGCGCATCCCGTCCCGGCACATCCTACGAAGCGCTGATCTCCCAGAAATACGATACAGATTACATCAACCTCGGTTTTTCCGGCAGTGCCAGCGGGGAACAGAGCATCTGTGAATATCTCGCCACCCTGGATGTTTCCATATTCGTCTGTGACTATGACCACAACGCACCGGATCCCGCCCATCTGGAAGCCACACATGAACCTTTCTATCGTACCTATCGCGCCAAAAGACCCGACACCCCGATCATTTTCGTATCCCGTACCGACCCGTACTTTCCCGACCTGGAGAAGAATAAGGAAATCATCCGCAATACCTACGAAAAAGCTCTCGCGGAGGGGGATAAGAACGTATATTTCTTAGACGGCAGTACCTTCTTCGACTGCGAATTCGGCGACAACTGCACTGTCGACCGGGTGCATCCCACGGATTTCGGCTTTATGCGCATGGCAGTCTGCATCGGCGAAATGGTGGGGAAACTTCTGGAAAAATACAGATAAAACATAACTTTTTCCATTCTTATGAAGTCCCCGTCAGGATTGACTTTCCCATGTAACTGTGGTATAATGTAAACCAAAGAGAAATATTCACATAAAAGGACAAAAAGCAGGAAGAGTAAGCTGAATTTCTTTTACATATACAGGGAGTACAGACAATCATGACTGAAATGTCGGATATTATCATTGCCCGTGATTTTTTGAATTTCATGGTGGATTACTATGCACTGATACGCCGTCACGTTATTGAAACCAACGAGTTCCGCACAAAATCCCACGGTTTTTCCATGTTGTACGCACTGCGCAAACAGCGTGAGAATCCCATTACCATGACCAAATTCGCCGATGAAATGGGCATTACCAAACAGCAGCTGACCAAATTGGTAAATGACCTGGAAGATAAGGGGTATGTACAGCGTACCCACAATCTGGAAAACCGTCGTCAGGTATACATATCCATTACGGATATCGGTGCGGAGCATCTGGATACAATGCTCGGTGAACTGGTGCATGAAGTCATCCGCGCCATGGACGGATTCGAAGACAAAGAAAAAGAACGTCTCAGAGAGGCTGTATGTACATTGTCCGAAATGTTCCGTAAAGACGCGGAAAAATGCAGTCAGGCGAGAAAGGAAAAAGATAAAGAGTAACATGGCAACACCGAGAACCAAGCTGAAAGACAGAATCCTCCCGTCCTACACCAGGGGAGAAGAAGCGGCAAACATGATCACCCATATAGTCGGAGGTGCATTCGGCATCGCCTATCTGGTGCTGTGCGTCATTATCTCCGCCTTCCACGGAAGTCCCATGGGTGTTGTCACTTCATCCATATACGGCGCATCGGTAATCACCGTATTCACCATGTCGGCAGTTTACCACGGAGTCCGTCCGGAAATGGCGAAAAAGGTCCTGCAGGTCATCGACCACTGCATGATCTACTTCATGATCGCCGGAACATACACCCCCATCACCTTATGCCTGCTCCGCAAAGGGAATACGGCAATGGGCTGGATCGTGTTCGGCGTTGTTTGGGGGATTTCCGCACTGGCAGTAACCCTGACAGCGATTGATCTGAAGAAGTATAAAGTTTTCTCCATGATCTGCTACATCGCCCTCGGCTGGTGCATCATTTTCTACCTGCCCCAGACCCTGCGAGCCCTGACCCTCGGCGGATCCATATTCCTGATCACCGGCGGTGTCATGTATACTTTGGGCGCAGTTCTGTACGGCATCGGCAAGAAAAAACGATATATGCACGCCGTATTCCACGCCTTTGTGGTACTGGCAAGCGTTCTGCACTTTTTCTGCATTGCATTCTACGTTCTGTAAGGATTTTCGAGAAATATGGGAACAACGAAAGACGAAACAAACAATCTCCCCGGCACTGTGTTTTCGGACGATGAATTTCTGCGGTATATGGAACTCCGTGAAGCGGAAAAGCACCCGATGATCACGAAGGAACAAATGGCGTACTACATGGTCTGGCTTCTATGGAAGGAACCTGCGGGTACAGCGTATGCTGTTCTGCTGGACAAACGCAGGCGCTTTCTCAAATCTATCAAGCTCAAAGATAGCGGCAGATGGCAGTCCCAGTTTTTCGGAATGCTGGAAGAAGAGCGTGACAGAATGGACGCGGCATACTATTTCGTGGGTCACAACCATGTGAACAATCCGTTGATACCATCCCTTGAGGACCGCGAAATCACGGCTGCAATGGTAAACTGGAAGGGAATGACTTTCCAAGGCCATTTTATCACCGACAGTGCACTGGATTTTACGGAAATTGAATAAACAAAAAAGTCATACTGTACCCCGAAAAACGGCAGTATGACTTTTTATATTTCTAATACTCAGCAGGGCGACTCTCGCTTTCCATACATGAAATCCAGCACAGCCTGCCTGTCCTCATCGGATTCCATAACCAGCGGTTGCCACAATTCTCCGTAACAGTAACAGGGAATCATCTCCGAGTATGTGTTGGAAATCTTTCCGTCCGTGGTTTCGATGACAAGCCGGAACACAATCGTAGCATTCTCACAGGTACGGCTGCCGCCAAACAGAAAATTTCCCAGCGAATATACAATTTCTCCGCCGTTATAAACCTCATACGGCTGCAGTACATGAGGATGACTGCCCAGTACCAGATCCGCACCGGCATCCACCATCGCATGACAAGCCGCGATACGCCAATCCTCCGGTTCATGCACACGCTCGGCACCGCCATGGTAATAGACAATCTGGAAATCCGTCTTTTCCGCCGCAAGCGCAAGCCAGTCAAGAATGGGCGTCAGATGATGATTGCTGTACAGAGAACAGCAGAACAAACCGATCCGCACGCCGTTTTTTTCCAGCACCACCGACTGCTTTTCACCAACAGTGATCACTTTTTCCGCTTTCAGGGCATTTTCCGTATCCGTATATCCACGCCAGCCGAAATCCAGCGCATGGTTGTTTGCAAGGGAAGCGACTTCAATACTGCTCTGGGGGTAGATACCGGCATATTTCGTATCGGACCGATACCAGTAAGCAGGACTGTAATCCTTCACCGCCATTTCCTCAATCTGATCGGCAAATACATTCTCGCAATTCGCTACTGTCCAGTCATCGGAAGCAAACACAGGCAGCATCTTCTCAAAAAAATAACCGGGATCCGCTGTTTCCGCAAAGGTGTTGAATGTCCCGTACCGTCCCGCAGAATACTCGGATGCCAGCATAACATCTCCCACAAAAGAGAAAGTAATCGTGTCGAGAGGCGCATCCTCAATGGGAATGGCAGTGCAGCCTTGCTGATCGGATTCCGCGGATAAACCGGGCATAATCTGCTGGTGCTGCCAATATCCGTCACGACAGCCGCTGCATAATAAAAGACATATGAGCAGAACCAAAAGCCTCTTTGCCATGATTTCCTCCTACAAATGTACATTATAAAATATTGTAGCATAACCCCAAGCCAATGTCAAGAATTTCCGGAATAAAACAAACCGCCTGCCGCAGATTTTGTATATCTGCTGACAGGCGGCAAAATTACCGGGCGAAATTATTTGTCTGTTTTCTTGTTTTCATCGGAAAGAGCAACGGTACTGTTGACAGTCACTGTCTGATTGTAACAAGCAAACATCTTGTCCACTTCCGCTGCATCGGGCTTGGGTGTGAACAGGCTGACAACGGGAACCAGAACCAACCCGACAAGCATCGCAAGCATACCTGCGTTGATGGGGGAAGAGAAGTAGGGGGAAATAAAGGTAACACCGGATGCGGTACAGATCATATTGGCAACCATAATGCCCACACCGCTGATAAAGCTTACCCATACAGACGCACGGGAAATCTTCTTGCTGTACAGACTGTACATGAAGGGAGCCAGGAACGCACCGGCAAGAGCGCCCCAGGAAATACCCATCAGCTGTGCAATAAAGGTAACATTGGACTTAACCTGAACGATCGCGATGATGGAGGAAACAGCGATGAAGAATACAACCAGTACACGGATGCAGAGCATCTTCTTCTTTTCGTCCAGTTTTTCCTTCATGAGAGGCGCGATCAGGTCAAGGGTCAGCGTAGAGCTGGAGGTCAGCACCAGAGAAGACAGGGTGGACATGGAAGCGGACAGAACCAGAATAACTACCAGCGCCACAACGATATCCGGCAGACCGGAAAGCATCTGGGGAACGATACTGTCGTAGACGGGAGTACCGGAAGCGGAATATTCAATGGAATCCCCGTACAGACGACCGAAACCACCCAGGAAATAACATCCGCCGGCTACAATAAATGCAAACAGTGTGGAGATCAGGGTACCCTTGGAAATAGCGGATTCATTCTTGATGGCATAGAACTTGCCCACCATCTGCGGCAGACCCCATGTACCGAGAGAAGTAAGAATAACAACACCCAGAAGCATAATGGGTTCGGGACCGAAGAAGGCTGTGAAAGCACCCCGCAGATCCGGATTGGATTCGGCGGAAATGGCAGACAGAGAAGCAATGGCCTCTGTAAACCCGCCGTTGGTATGCAGTACAGCCAGAACCACAACGATAATACCGAAAATCATGATGATACCCTGAATAAAGTCGTTGATAGCGGTAGCCATATAACCACCGACAACAACATAAATACCGGTCAGAACCGCCATCAGCAGTACACACCAGATATAGTCGATGTTGAATGCCATGGTAAAGAGACGGGAAAGACCGTTGAACAGGGATGCAGTGTAGGGAATCAGGAAAACAAAAACGATGATGGAAGCAACAACCTTCAGTGCAGGAGAGAGAAAACGGTTGCCGAAGAAATCAGGCATGGTCTTGCTGTCCAGCTGCTGTGTCATCAGTCTGGTACGGCGGCCGAGAATTACCCAGGCCAGCAGAGAACCGATAATGGCATTGCCGATCCCGATCCAGGTAGCGGAAATACCGTATTTCCAGCCAAACTGACCGGCATAACCAATGAAGATTACAGCGGAGAAGTAGGATGTACCGTAGGCAAACGCACTGAGCCACGGCCCGACGGAACGACCGCCAAGCACGAAACCGTGAACGCTGTCAGCAGTACGGCGGCAATAAATGCCTACGCCGATCATGGAGGCGAAGAATACGACCAGCAGAAGAATTTTGAGAAACATAACAGAGTCCTTCCTTTTTGAAAAATATAAAAACGCACAGGCGTGATTCTGTGCGTTTCATTCGGATATTGGGAATTCGCAAACCGGCACAACAAATCACTATTACTTTATAAAGCGAAGTAATAGCAATAATAATATGCGCTGAAGTAATTT
>JAFUKI010000044.1 GCA_017467815.1 Clostridia bacterium | reverse complement strand
TGAACGGCAGCTTTTTAATCTAAAGGCTTGTATTCGGTGACTGTTTTCAAATATGTTACCGGATCACCATTCAAAACGAGATCAGCGTATTCCAGCGGTGCATTATAGATCAGATAATCAAGCTCTGACCGCTGATACATATTATCGGCAATCTCATTCTCAACGGCGATGGTGTCAATTGCAATCATGCTGCCATCGGTAAATTTCAGTTCAACACAGGCAGTATCCATGTTGAACTCACAAGAAATCAAATGCGTCATATCCGCCCTCCTTAAATCATGCCGAAGTGCTTCAATGCCTCCTTGATCGCTTTTTCCTTATCCGTTGGGCATTGGGGCTGTTTAGCGTCCTCAGACTTCGGCTTATTATAATTCTCACGCTCGATGATACCACACTTCTGCTTTACCTGTGCGATATACAAGCTGCTGACTTTCAAGCCGCTATGCTCCAACACATAATCTTTGATTTCTTGATAGGTAGCTTTCTTTTCCGCATCGGTCAAATCCAGCTCGTCCATATCCAAGTTAATCTCGATATGTTGCTTCGCATTAAGTTTGGACAATAAACATACCGTCTCGACGTGCGTAGTTCTCGGAAACATATCAACGGGCTGGATCTTTTTAACCTTATATGCACCGTTTCTTTTCAGATATGTAAGATCTTTTGCAAGACTTTCAGGGTTGCAGGATACATATACAATCTTCTCCGGCGACATAACCAGGATGGCATCCAGGAAGGATTTGCCGCAGCCGGCTCTGGGAGGGTCGACGAAGGCTATCTGAATATCGTCTTCCTCTGCCATGAGTTCTTCGGCAATTTTCTCTGCATCACGACAGCGGTATTTTACGTTTTCCAAACCGTTGATTCTTGCGTTTACCTCAGCGTCGTGTACGGCATTTTCATTGTTGTCGAAGCCGAGCACGGATATATCTTCGTATTTTTTTGCCGCGGCAATACCGATTGTTCCGATTCCGCAGTATGCGTCCAGGATTCTGTCTCCCTTTTCAGGTGATGCAAATTCCAGAGCGGTTTCATACAGGCGTTCTGTCTGTTTTGTATTTACCTGATAAAAGGATCTTGCGGATATACGGAATAAGCAGCCGTTCAGTTTGTCTGTGATGGTAGCGTTTCCGTACAGTACTTCTTCCCTTTCTTCCATCCACAGCGGTATATCCGTCATGTTGATCACACGTACAACGGATGCAATTTTCGGGTGCCGTTTGACCAATTCTGCCGCGATGGTCTCACCGCCGGGGAATGGATAGGAGGAGGTGACCAGTGCTACCATATAAGTGTCACTTGCGGCGGCGTGGCGGACCATTACGTGTCTCAGCTGCCCTTTACGGCGGCTTTCGTCCCATGCTGTTGTTCTGGTCGGTGCGAGAAGTTTATATACAGAACGTACGATATGTGCTGCTTCTTCGTTTTCAATCAGGCAATCGTCGCATTTTACGATACGGTTGCCGGAGGATTGGTAGATTCCGTACTGAATCTGATTTTTGCCGGTCTGACGGAAAATTGCCTGTAATTTGTTCCGGTAATGATACGGATCATCCATGGCAAGTATTTCCTCTACATGGCCGTATTTTCCGAGAAGACGGATCAGACGTCCCATTTTCATGCTGCATTCTTCCGGATAGGTCAGATTCCAGGTCTGACAGCCGCCGCAGCTTCTGCGCATGGAACAGATTTTTTCTGTACTTTCGGTATTGTTTACCGATATATTGTTTTTCTTGGGTTGCCCCTGTTTTTTGTAATCTTTCACGTTGTCCTCGATGTTGTTTAGTTTACTCTAATTATACCGATTTTTTCGGATAATTGCAATAGAATTTCCCTTTTCCCGCGAAGTTTTCGCAAAAAAGCTGTCTGCTCTCCCGGAGATGAACAGACAGCCTATAGTTTACTGTTTTTTCAGGCGGAAAAACAGCCGTGCGAGGGCTTTCCCGTCGAAGGGGATCAGAGGATAGAGATAACTGAATTTTCCGTTGAAGGTGGTGTTTGTGGCTACAAGAACCAGGGACAGAATAATACCGATAATAAACCCCCAGATGTCGAATATAGCGGTCAGCAGAAGGATCATCATACGCAAATATTTAAATGCAAAGCCAAGTTCATAACTGGATTGGGTGAAATTGGCTATAGCAACAAACGCCATATAGAATATTACATCCGGTGACAGCCATCCGACGGTTACGGCAAAATCACCGAGAAGCAGACCGCCGACTACGGATAGAGAGTTTGACAGGACGTTCGGTGTATTCAATGATGCCAGTTTCAGACCATCGAGAGCAAATTCTGTCAGGAACAGCTGTATGATAATCGGCAGTGTTCCCGGGTCATCGGGGATGATAAAGGACAGCCACTGCGGGAGAATGCTTTCGTGCATCAGGAGCAGATACCACAGAGGGGTCAGAAGCATGGTCATCCAGAAAATGAAGTGCCGCAGTACACGCAGATAGCTTCCTGTGAGGGGCGGAAAATAGAAATCGTCCGTTTCCTGCAGAAAGTGAAAGATGGAAGTGGGAAAAATCATACCTTCCGGACTGTTGTCGCACAGGAGGATTATCCCGCCTTCAAGAATGATAGCAGAAGCTGCATCGGGACGCTCTGTGGAACGGATCCTGGGGAATGGATTGTACCATTTATGCGAAAACATGGATTCCGCAAGGCTTTGATGTCCCATAACGAGGGAGTCTGTATCCAGTGAGCTCAGTTTGGTTACAAGCTGTTCCACATAGTCCATATCTGCGGCGTTTTCCATGTAGCAAAGTGCGATATCGGTTCGTGAACTTGTACCTACGTTCAGATACCGGACGGTCAGACGGGGGTCTCGGATACGGCGGCGGATCATTGCCGTATTGAAAATCAGCGTTTCCACAAATCCGTCACGGCTGCCGCGCATTACTTTATCGTTTTCCGGTTCTTCCGTGGTTCGCGCCGGATAGGTTCGCAAATCGAGGATCAGTGCGTTTTTTCCGAATCCTTCGCACAGGAATGCGGTACAGCCGCTCATGACGGACAGGACAAGTTGGTCAATGGAATCCGATACATCCACCTCTACCGCAGGGATCGACTGTTCGGAAAATTTCTGTGCGGCTTCTTCTCCGCCATCACCGAAATCTGTCACAGACAAAAGATGCATCATCATTTTCTGTATGGATTCCCCTTTGATGAAGCCATCAATATAGTACATGACCATCCTGGTTCCCGCAATTTCCATTTCCCGCTTGATCATATCAAAACTGCTTTCCGGACGCAGTATGGTATCCAGTGTATTGATATCATTCTTCAGGTTCCCTGACAGTGTTCCTTTATATATTTCCAAAGGAAAATGCCTCCTTACATACACATTTTATTTAAAGTATGTTCGGAAGCATTTTACTTTATTCATTTTTTGCCTTTTTGTACCGGTTTAAAAAACTGGTAATAATAGCATGGAATCATGCCGTTGTACAGCTTACGGATTTTGTCGGCACGTCTGCCGTAAAGGGTTGTGAATTTTTCGTGGGGTGTGAGAATATAGATCTGCCACATGGGGAATTTCTCGAAAGATTTACCCATATTGCGGTACAGTTCTTCCGATTCGGTAAGTGTCATCAGTCTCTCTCCATAAGGCGGATTGGTTACGATTGTACCGCGGCATCCCGGATTTTCGATAGTCAGCGCATCGGCTTCAAAGAAACGGATATACTTGCTGACACCGGCTCTTTTGGCGGCGTTCTTTGCGATTTCCACGCATTCCGGATCAATATCCGAGGCATTTACCGCAAAAGCAGTATCGCGGCATTCGTTATCCTTGGCTTCTTCCCTCGCCTGCTGCCATGTGGTCTTGGCAAACTGGGGATAGGCTTCCGCTGCGAAGGTACGCTGGATACCTGGCGCAATACGGCACATCTGCAGGGCGGCTTCGATGGCTATGGTTCCGGAACCGCAGAAGGGATCCCATAACAGCACATCTTCACGGGGACGTGCCAGTTTTGCCATTGCTGCCGCCAGTGTTTCGCGGATCGGCGCGGCGACGCTTTCCGGACGGTATCCGCGTTTGTGCAGAGGGGTTCCGGAAGTGTCAATCATCAGGGAGGCGTTATCTTTGAAAAGGAAAAATTCGATTCTGTACTTGATACCGGTTTCCGGCAGAATGGTTAAGCCGTATTTCTGACCGAGGCGGACGGAGATTGCCTTTTTGATGATTTTCTGGCAGTCGGGAACGGAGAACAATGTGCTTTTTATAGCATGGCCGGTTACGGGGAAAATATCGTTTTTACCGATGAAATTCTCCCATGGCAGTGCTTTTGTTCCTTCAAACAGGGCATCAAAGGTGGATGCATGGAATTCGCCCAGTTTGATATACAGTCTTTCCGCATATCTGAGTCCGATATTGCATCGTGCACAGGCAGCGGCGTCTCCCAGGAAGCTGACGCGGCCGTCCATATTCTGGGTGCGCTTATACCCAAGGGCTTCAATTTCTTCTCCCAACAGACCTTCCAGACCGAAAAGGCACGTTGCTGTATATTCATACATAGTTGTCATTTTGTGATTTCTCCGTTCTTTTTGTCATCCGGCTTCGGGGGATTGGTTCTGGGGAGTGTGAAGCTGAAACGGCACCACTTGCCATATTCGCTCTCAGCCCAGATTTTTTCCTGGTGTGCATCTATGATTGTTCTGGCAATATAAAGACCCAGGCCGACGCCGGTTTTATCCAGTCCCCGGCTTTTATCGCTCTTATAAAATCTGTCGAATACAAAGGGCAGATCTTCCGACATAATACCATCCCCATCGTTGTACACACTTACGATGATCTTCCCTGCTTTTTCGTGGATACCGATCTCGTATCTGCCGCCTTCACGGGAAAATTTGATCGCATTGTCACAGATGTTATAGAGAATCTGGTGAATGGCATCCCTGTCGGCGGAAACGAACATATTGTCGGCATCCGCATCAAAAACGACATCCAGATTCTTGGCTTCCAGGCGCTGTTCCGAAGCAATGATGATTTCCCGCGCCTGTTCACATATATCAAATGCGGTCATATTGAATTTCCGTTCACCGGCCTGGATTCGTGTAATATCCAGCAGCGAGGAAACCAGTCGTGAAAGACGGCGTACTTCTCCGGCGATTACTTCCAGATAATAACTATGTTTTTCCGGCGGGATCGCGCCGTCCAGGATGCCGTCAATGAAGCCTGAGATGGTGGTCATGGGTGTACGCAGGTCGTGGGAAACATTGGCGAGGAAAAGTCGGCGCATTTCTTCACTGTGCTCCAGTGATCCTGCCATATTGTTGAACGCTTCCGCCAGTTCCGCAACTTCATCGTTTCCGTGTACGGGAACACGCACGTCGAAATGACCGGACGCGAATGCTTTTGCCGCTTTGCTCATGGCTCTCAGGGGGGATACCAGTTTTTCACTGATCAGATATACCGCTATCAGCGCCGCCAGCATCAGCCAGAGAGTGGACATAATGATGGTTTTGATCATGGCATCCAGCAGTGCATCCTTGGTAGAGGTCAGCGTACAGGTCATGACGGAACCGAGTACATCACCGGATTTTGAGTTGATCGGGAGAATATATGTGATATGATTATTCTCAAAAAAACCGTCCAGAGTATCATTCCGTGTAATCCGTTCCCCTTTCTGCAGTTCCGTTACCACGGAAGGCGGATAGGCAGGGGCGTTTTCTGCTATAACCATACCGGAGCTGTCCGTATATTGCTGTGCATTCTCAGCACCGCCTGTCAGTTTTATGTTTCCCTGACTGTCCGTGATATACACCATGATATTGTCAAAGTTGATCGCCATAACGTCCAGAATCGGCTTTATGTCGTTCAGAGATTCATTCAGGTAACCGCTGAAATTCTTTTCTCCGCTGTTGTTGTAGTCGTCGATGACAAAATCCGTTATGGAATACGCCACGTTGGACAAAGTACGCATTTTTGTATTCTCATCGTAGGTATTGACCAGTGAGGTAATGATGATCGCCGACATTACGATACTGAGAATATTGATCAGCATGAAGACGGAGATGTACTTTATAAAAACACTTTTGAACATAAATAAAACCTTTCGGATGATTCAGCTGCGGATAAAGCATAAAAACTTGACGCCCGTTTGCACCGACGTCAAGTCCTATGGTAAATATACAATTACTGAATCAATTCAAACTTATAGCCTACGCCCCAAACGGTTTTCAGGGACCACTTGTCGGACACGCCTTCCAGTTTTTCACGCAGTCTCTTTACGTGAACGTCAACGGTACGGGAGTCGCCCAGGTAATCAAAGCCCCAAACCTTATCGAGCAGTGCGTCTCTTGTAAATACGCGGTTGAAGTTGGAAGCCAGGAAATACAGCAGATCCAGTTCCTTCGGGGGGATGTCCACGGTCTTGCCGTTCAGCTTCAGTTCGTACTTGCTCTTGCTGATCTCGATGTTCTCAAACTTGATGGTTTCGTCATCGTTCTGGTTATCGTGGGAAGAATATCTGCGGAGAACCGCTTTGATTCTTGCGGACAGTTCCTTCATATCAAAAGGCTTGGTAACAAAGTCATCCGCGCCAAGTTCCAGACCGAGAACCTTATCAAAAACTTCACCCTTTGCGGTGATCATGATAATAGGCTTCGAGGAGATTTCACGGATTTCGCGGCAAACCTGCCATCCGTCCTTGTTTTTCGGAAGCATAATATCCAGAAGCACCAGGTCGGGTTCGTACATCTTGAAGAAGTTGATTCCTTCAATACCGTCTCCTGCAATCTTTACCTCATAGCCTTCGTTTTCAAAATATAAGCGCAGCAGATCACAGATATTCGCATCATCGTCAACAACCAATAATTTTGTTCCCATTGTTCATCGTCCTCTCTTTAAAATATATCTTGATTCAACCTTATTGTAGTTTTACCAAATCTGTTGGGCGGTTTTACGCGTTTTCCAATACTTGGACGTTTTATTATGTAAATTGTTCCCTCTTTCAACACAAATTTTCCCGATATTTGTGTGTCGTCACGCAAAGGCGGGAATTTTTGGTGAATGATAGTGTCATAAGCATATTATAATTAATATTATACATTATATTGAATGAAATTGCAATACTTAAATAACAGGATTCGTTAATTTTTCAGTGGATCCGTTTACATACAATATACGTTATTTTACTGCTTACGGTATTTATATGATACTCTTCGAATGTGAAAATGATGTGATTGTCCGGTGACTGATGAACAAATTCAGTTTAACTTTTTGTAAATTCATGGAAAACAAATTTTTTCGAAATTTTTTTCGCAAGATTTCCTGCTGTGCTCTTGCATACTTTCGGAGATTCATTTATAATATAAGTAATTTTATGTCAAACGAAAGGAACCTGATTCGTCTTTTAGGCTATCAGGTTATCGAAAATATGAAACTTGGTATTATCGGTCTGCCCAATGTGGGCAAAAGTACTCTTTTCAATGCACTTACCGGTGCAGGTGCGCCCAGCGCCAACTATCCCTTCTGTACCATTGATCCCAATGTTGGTGTGGTACAGGTTCCGGACAAGCGTCTGGATGTTCTGGCGGAAATGTACAATCCGCAGCTGTATACCCCTGCTGTGATTGAATTTGTAGATATCGCAGGTCTTGTACGCGGCGCTTCCAAAGGTGAAGGACTTGGCAACAAATTCCTGTCCCATATCCGTGACGTTGATGCGGTTGTTCATGTGCTGCGTTGTTTTGAAGATACGGATATCATTCACGTGGACGGTGACGTGGATCCTACCCGTGACCTTGAAACCATCAATATGGAGCTGATCTATGCGGATATTGAAACCGTGGAAAAGCGTATTGATAAGACGCAGAAGCTCATGAAGGGTGACAAGACCCTTGCCGGTCAGCTTTCCCTTTTTGAACGGGTTCTTGCCGGTCTGAACGAAGGTCTTACGGCGCGCAGTCTTGAGTTCACCGATGATGAACGGGAAATTCTGGATGATCTCACTCTGCTCACCATGAAGCCGGTTATCTATGTTGCCAATGTAAGCGAAGACGAAGCCGCTGAGGTTTCTGCCGATAATGAACTGTACAAAAAGATCTGTGCCGCTGCTGAAATTGAAGGTGCTGAGGTAATTCCCGTATGCGCCGGTATAGAAGCGGAAATCGCCGAGCTTGAACCGGAAGAAAAGTCCATGTTCTTAGAAGAAATGGGCATCGTGGAAAGCGGTCTTGACAGACTGATCAAGGCAAGTTACTCCCTGCTTGGTTATATCAGCTACCTTACTGCCGGACCCAAGGAAGTACGTGCCTGGACAATCGTTAAGGGTACCCGAGCGCCTCAGGCTGCCGGTAAGATCCACAGTGACTTTGAAAGAGGTTTCATCCGCGCAGAAGTGGTTGCCTATGACGATCTGATCGCCTGCGGTTCCATGAATGCGGCGAAGGAAAAGGGACTGATCCGCAGTGAAGGCAAGGAATATGTGATTGCCGACGGGGACGTTGTTCTCTTCCGTTTCAACGTATAATAAGCCTACCGAAAAAAGAATAAGAGCAGGAATCTGCCGTGCGGGAGGTTGCCTGCTCTTGTTTGTTCAGATGTATTTTTCCAGATATTCCCGTCTCAGTATGGAACAGATTCCCACGGAGACATATCTACCTTTTACGTGCATGGATTCCCGTTGGGTGCCTTCATACTGCATTCCGACTTTTTCCATGACCCGACGGCTCTGGCGATTCCCTTCCATATATTTTGCTTCAACTCTGTTCAGTCTCAGCTGCATGAAAGCAAACCGCAGTACGGCTCTGACGGCTTCCGGCGCGAGTCCGTTGCCCCAGTAATAGGGATTCAGTACATAGCCGATTTCTGCGGAATTGGATTCCAGAGTAAATCTGGTAAAGCCGCAGGTACCGATCATTTTATTCTGACCTTTCAGAACAACCGCCCAGTCGTAGAATTCACCCGTTCTGTAGCGCGACTGCACGTATTGGAGATATTTATAAGTATATCCTTCTGTTTCGTGGGGATCCCACAGCAGATATCTTGTAACATCCTCGCGGCAGGCGTATTCAAACATATCCTTATAATCGGTTTTCAGCATTTTTCGCAGAATCAGCCTGTTTGTATTGATTTGCGGCGGATCCCGGAATGTTCGTTGCAGTTCGTCTCTGTTCATAGTATGTTCTCTCCTGCGGTTTGGATATATCGTAATACTCTCTTTCCTATATGTCTTATTATAGCTCTATTTTTTAGCGAATGCAAGGGAAAAACTGTAATTTTACACGATATGTTTACAAAACAGCATAGATTTTTCCCGATTTCTGTAGTATGATTATAGACGGTATACTTTTTTCTTCCCTCTCATATAGTGTAAAAAACATATTGGAGGGTCTTATGGAAGAAACAACCACTGCCGGAAAGGCTGCATGCGAAATTATATCCCGCACGGCTGCTGTGCTGCTCATTTACATATTTGTGTTCATTCTCGCAGCTCTTGCCGGGTATTTCATCGGAGGTCTTTTTTTCGGTGAGTATCTGTTTATACCGGTTATTCCCGAAGGTTTTGTGCAGGCTGCCGAGTATGCTTCCTATATCTGCAGTATTCTGCGGAGTACCGTTACACAATGCTTCCTTCTTTTTGTCGGCGGTATTCTGGTGCATCCTATGGTGCTGCCCTGCGCTGTTTCCCTGTACAGGGGATTCTGTGTCGGATGTGTTCTTTATCTTTACCGGTCGTCTTTGATTTACAACGGGAATACTGCTGTGTTTCTTTCCCTTTATTTTATCGCTTCGGTTCTCCTGTTTCTTTTTGCTGCCTGGACAACTGTGAAGATGGACTATCGGCTCCAGAGGACTGTTTTACCGGATAGGCGTCAGAAAGGTGTTTATCTCTTCCGTTTTCTCAGTGTATCGGGTATTGTGTTCTGTCTTTGCTGCCTTCCCTTTTTTATACCGTAAAACCATTGTTGTTAAAAATATATGAGGTGAATTATGCCGCGTAAACTTCCTGATGATAATCAGTATCATTCTTTAGATGAAATCGAGCGTTTGGAGCAAGAGGAAATCAATGCCAAAAAAGGCAGTAAGTTCAATCTTTTCTCCAATCTGAACAAAGAAGATGCCGACGGTGTCTCCAAGGATGAAGAACAGATCTGGGAGAATCCCAATCTGCCCAATTTCTTCAAGTTACTTCGCCGCAAGCTGAATCAGCTTCTGTCTGTGAATATTTTGATGATCTTCGGCAACTTTCCCCTGTTCTTCGCCTTGTTTGCCATGAGCGGATATTTGTCCATCCATTCCACCTCCCCCTATTTTTCCGTATTTGCCCCTTTGCAGGGTGTGATGCATTTTGATTCTTCTCCGGCAACCGCTGCGCTTTCCAATATTTTCGGCATACAGTCCAACATAACGGTATTATCCACGGCGGACTATGTGCTGCTGGCACTTGCCGCTTTGACTCTGTTTACCTTCGGACCCGTCTGCGTCGGGACGACCTATATTCTCCGGAATATGTTCCGCGGAGAAGGTATTTTCCTGTGGCATGACTTCTGGTATGCAATCCGCAGAAATATCCGTCAGGGACTGATTTACGGTATTATCGACCTTCTGATTATTTTCCTGCTGGCTTACGATATTTTCTTCTTCCATCTGAATTTCGGCAACTCCACTGTCTTAGACATGATGTTCTTCGCCAGCCTTGTACTTGCATTCCTGTATTTCTTTATGAGAATGTATATTTACCTGATGATGGTCACTTTTGATCTGAGCATCCTCAAACTGCTGAAGAATGCTCTGCTGTTTACAGTTCTGGGTGTCAAGCGCAATATTATGGCTCTCCTCGGTACGCTGGCAGTTCTGGCTATCAACTACTTCCTGCTGGCACTGTACTTCCCGCTGGGCGTGATCATGCCCTTTGTTATAGTATTTTCTTTGTGTTCCATGATCGGCGTTTACGCTGCGTATCCGAAGATCAAGGAAATTATGATCGATCCTTATTATAAGAGTGATAGGGTCGGCGAAACCGAATAAATACAGAAAGCATACTGCCTTTATTTTTGCTCCATGAGGCAGTATGCTTTTTTCTTCAGCTGCAGCCGAGCAGTTCGGAAACAGTCACAAACTGATAATCCTGCGCTAGCAGTTCCGGGATGATTTTCCGCAGTGCTGCCGGTGTCGGTGAGTCACAGGCGATGTAGTCATGAAATAAAATGATATCTCCGCTTTTTATTGTGGACAGTACTTCTTCCGCGATGGTCTCGCTGGCTGTGTGCGCCCAATCTCTGGTGTCTACGGACCAGAGTATAACGGTGTAATCCAGATTTTCCGCGGCTTTATATACATTGTCACCGTACATACCGCCCGGCGGTCTCAGGAGATGACATCGGAATTCCGTGTTTTCGTATACTGCTTTCTCCATACCAAGAATTTCGGCAAGTACGGAGTCGTATTGGGCTTTTCTCAGGTTGGCGTGGCTGTAGGTGTGGTTCCCGATTTCATGACCTGCATCCAGTTCTTTTTTCACCAGTTCCGGATACCATTCTGCATTTTCTCCGACCACGAAAAAAGTTGCCTTCAGATCATACTCGGCAAGGATATCCAAGATTTCTTCGGTATATACGGGATGCGGGCCGTCATCGAATGTCAGGGCAATTTTTTTGTTGTCATTCGGCTGCCAGGAATACAGAACTTTCGTATCCGCTGCATACACTGCGGCGGATGACAGAATCGCGATTACGGCTGTCAGCGTTATGATCGGAAAGATGCGGCGGGATCTTCTGTATTTTTCCATTTCATTGCATCCCTCATTCTTTGGTAAGCTCGTCCAGTGTGCCAAAACGGAAGCCTCTGTCTTTCCAGGCTTTGATCAGGTCATCCAGGATTTCAGCGTTGGTTGCCGATGTGGGATGGAGCAGAATCACTTCACCGTTGTGGGTTTCGGAGAGAATTTTTTCGTATGCTTTTTCGGGCGACATTTGCTTATTGTTGTCCCAGTCCGCATAGGCATAACTCCAGAATACGGTTTTGTAGCCGAGGTCGTTTGTCCATTTCATTGTCTGTTCGTTTGTTTTCCCTTCCGGCGGACGGTAATACGGCGCGAGCTTGCAGCCTGTCACTTCAGTGTATATTTGTTCCATTTCTTGTAATTCGCTTTTAAAGTCCTCAAAATTTGTCGCTTTGGTCATATCTTTGTGATTGGCGGTATGATTACAGATGAGATGCCCTTCTTCTGCCATACGCTTAACAAGATCAGTATCTTTGGTGACAAGATTTTTCAGGATAAAGAAAGCCGCCGGAACTTCTTCGTTTTTCAGGATATCCAGGATTTTTTCCACGTTTCCATTTTCGTAGCCTGCATCAAAGGTCAGGTAGATTACTTTATCCTCACTGTTTATATCCGTGTGCCTTGTGTCTATCCAGTAGCCATTGTATTCCTCAATATATTGCATTTCACGGGGCATTGGAGGTTGTTTCCCTTCGGTATTATGGGAAAAATACCAGCCTTGCGCATTTGTGCTGATATTTGCGGTGGGTTGTTTTGTTTCATTATTTTGATGATGGATCGGCGGAGATTGGTTTCCGCGTTTCGGCAGAAAGTTTTCTTCCAGCGGTTGCTGTTCATTTTTTGTCTCTTTTGACAAATTCTGCAGTTCCGATACGGCGTAAGTGGGGACTGATGAAAATGTCAAAATACAGGAAATGATGATGGCTGTGAGCTTTTTGTATATTGACAACATGATATTCTCCTTTCGGTATATGGATTTCACGAAATATTTTGTACACACGGACTGTATTTACTCCGTGTAATATATGGCTGATTCCTTTGAAATTGATAAAATTTATAATTATTTCATCCATTTTACTCAACTTAACAAGACATTTCCGATTATTTTGCGCAATAACAACCATAACACCGTATTTTACAGATATATTTTCCCTCTGATACAGCCAAATTGTGTATTTTTATAATATTTAGTTGCATATTTATTCTATTTTGTTTATGTTGTCTATTGCAAAAAAGGAAAAAGTATATTATAATATTGTACAAGAAAAATTACAACTTCTTCCTGAAAGGATTTATGATTATGAAAAAGGAAATTAAGAAAATCGTACTTGCTTACTCCGGCGGTCTGGACACCTCTATTATTATTCCGTGGCTGAAGGAAAACTATGAAGGCTGCGAGATCATCGCCGTTTCCGGTAACGTAGGACAGGCGGATGAACTGGAAGGTCTGGAAGAAAAGGCCATTAAGACCGGTGCTTCCAAGCTGTACATCGAAGATCTCCGCAAGGAATACATCGAAGAATACATCTGGCCCTGCCTGAAGGCTGATGCCAAGTATGAAGATTATCTGCTGGGAACTTCTCACGCACGTCCCTGCATCGCCAAGAGACTGGTTGAAATCGCTCTGGCTGAAGGTGCGGATGCTATCTGCCACGGCTGTACCGGTAAGGGTAATGACCAGGTTCGTTTTGAGCTGACCATTAAGGCTCTGGCTCCCGACATGGCGATCATCGCTCCCTGGAGAATCTGGGATATTCAGTCACGTGACGAAGAAATCGACTATGCGGAAGCACACAACATTCCCCTGAAGATCAACAGAGAAACCAACTATTCCAAGGACAAAAACCTCTGGCATCTGAGCCATGAAGGTCTGGATCTGGAAAATCCCGCCAACGAACCCCAGTACAACAAGAACGGCTTCCTGGAACTCAGCGTTTCTCCCGAACAGGCTCCCGACAAGCCGAC
>JAFUKI010000043.1 GCA_017467815.1 Clostridia bacterium | reverse complement strand
CCGCGGTAGCTTATATTTTTCCTGTACGTACTTCATTTCTGTAAGCTGACCCACTTTTCAACTGTATTAACCGTCAGCAGGATAAACTAAATTCTTTCGCCCCTTCCGCGGTCAGCGCTGATTTGCATCCTAAATTCCTTTTCTCAAACAAATAGCAAATGAAACCATACTCCACTACTAATAAAGCGGGGGAGTTCTTAGAGGGGTTTCGCTTCGGCAAACCCCTCTAAGTGCCGTCCGCACAGGACACCTAAAATTATATTCTTAAAATAAACCAACCGTAGAAAAACCAAACTAACATATACCCCCCAAAAAAACTAAAGATTTAATAAAAACCATACGTAGAAAACCAAAAGGAAGAAACTTTATACCAAAAAAAGTTTCTTCCCTTGCTAAAACTTATTTACTTAACCCTGCCATCCAAAAAGATCGGATTTGTCCACGCATATCTGCCCTGACCGTCAATTACGGTCGCACGAACATATTCGTAACCCGTAACCTTGAACTCCGCATGAACCATGCTGCTGTCGGCAGACCTTTCGACCTTGGTCGGATGCATATCGCTGTGCAGACGAATCTTCGCCGCCGGTGAACATTCCACTACCGCTGTCTCACCGTCAACGTAAAAATCATAAATCTCCGGACCGCAGGAAGAATAGAATGCTCCGTTCTTCAACGCATCCAGAATGGATTTTACATCATTCTCCGCATTCACCATGACCCATCCCTTGCCCAGCGTTTCGATGCTGTGGGTGTCGTCCGCCGCAACACCGTAGAGTACCTTGCCCTGACCGAGAATTTCATCCCAGTACGATGCGTCTTTGTCAATATCATGACCGTATACACTGATGGAATTCCAGATCTCCATGGCAAAATGCTCCGTGTGGTTTTCAAAAACACGCGCCGGCGTGCCACTCCATTCCGGATGACAGTAGATGGAAATATTGTTGTTCTCGTAAATCTTCTTCCGCCATGCCGTGAGCGATTCTTCATCGGTGAAATGCTCGCTTGCCAGTCTTACGTCCTGTTCGTAGCCGTTGCCTTCTTCCTTGGACAGACCGAGACATACCGTGTGGTATCCCGCATAATGGTATGCGCAGTCGTGCTCCATAGCGGGGATCACGGTGACGGGCAGATCGGGACGGAAATTCTTGTAGTTGTACTTCCGGTGATCGGTCAGAGCCAGAAAATGGTAGCCTTGTTCATAATAATACTGAATGCTCTCTTCCGGCGTCACTTTTCCGTCGGAACGGGTGGTGTGAATATGAAGTCCGCCCTTGAGCATTTTTCTTTTTTCCGCAAAAGCCTGCTGTCTGATCATTTTTTATCTCCCCCTATTCTCTATTCCCGATCAGCCACGGATCACAGGTGCCGATGGGGTTGGTCCATGCACGGTTTCCGTCCTTGTCGGTAACGGTGATACGGACATAACCGGGACTGCCCATTTTGAACTCCGCACGGGTCATATTGCCGTCCTCGGAACGTACCAACAAAGCCGGACCATAGGCACGGTGAGCGCAGATCTTTGCCGCAGGAGAACATTCCACAACCGCCATTCCCGTCTCGGCATCATAATAGAAATCGTAAATTTCCGGACCGCAGGAAGAATAGAATCTGCCGTCTTTCAACGCCTCCAGAATGGCGTTTACGTTGTTTTCCGCATCTACCATGACCCATGCGCCGCCCAGATCATCGGCTGCGTGGGTATCGTCAACCGCAACACCGTAGAGCATTTTTCCCTGTCTCATATAATCATCCCACTGGGGAGCATCCACGTCCATGTCAAACCGTCTGGCACAGGTGGTATTCCGCACCTCAATGGCGATATTGCCTTCCTGCTTATCAAAATACCGCACGGGGGTAGCGCTCCACTGGGGGTGACAGTAGAATGTCAGGTTCCCCTTGGCGTGAATTTCGTCCAGGAACTTCTGATATTCCCTTATCGTGGATTCCTGGGGACCGAATTCGGTGGTTTTCGCACCGGCAGGCATTGTTATACATTCATCCTGCTCAAATCCATTGCCGTCTTCCTTGGCGGGACCGAGACATACGTTATGAAATTGGCGGCTGCCGCTTTTTATCCCCTCGTGATTGATGTGGTCGTAAATTCTCATATTCACTTCCATCCCCGGAATGATGGTCAGGGGCAGATCGGGCGCGAAGTTTTTGTAATTATAGATCCGATGGTCGGTAATGGCGACAAAGTTGTAGCCGTGCTCATGGTATCTTCTGAGAAGTTCTTCCGGGGTCAGCTGCCCGTCGGATCGGGTGGTATGGCAGTGCAGTGCGCCTTTCAGCATATTTCTGCCGCCGTTTTTGAATGCCTGCTGCTTGATCATGATGATCCATCCTTTCTGTTGTGTTTTTCTGTAATTCAGTCTTCCAGTCCGAACTTTTTGCGGTTCAGGAAGATCGGGTTTGTCCAGGCGTATCTGCCTTCCTTGTCGGCGATGGTGATACGGGCGTAATCGTAACCGGCGATCCTGAATTCCGCACGGGTCATGCTGCCGTCCTCGGAACGCTTCACGATGGGCTGGTACTTATCGGTATGCAGACGGATTTTTGCCGCCGGAGAACATTCCACCACCGCTGTCTCGCCGTCCACGTAAAAATCGTAGATCTCCGGACCGCAGGAGGAGTAAAACGCGCCGTTTTTCAGCGCTTCCAGAATGGCGTTTATATTGTTTTCCGCATTGACCATCACCCAGCCTTTGCAGTACCATTCTTTTCGGTGTCCGTCGTCCGTGGCAACACCGTAGATGATCTTACCCGTGGAAAGGACTTCGTCCCAGTAAGCGGCATCCCTGTCCACGTCATCGGAATATACACAGGTGGTGTTCCAGACCTCCATAGCGATATTGCCTTCCTGCATTTCAAAATAACGGGCAGGGGTACAGCTCCATTCGGGATGGCAGTATATGGTCAGATTTCCTTTGCTGTGGACGTCATCGAGAAATGCCTGGTATCCTTCTATTACCTCCGGCTGAGGTCCGTCCAAGTGGGAATATACGTTTTTGATACGAATCTTCTCATCCTGTTCAAAGCCGTTGCCATCCTCTTTGGCGGGACCGAGACATACGGTATGGTAACAGCGTCTGGTATATGGGGAACCGTAATGGAACGTCACATCCGCTTCCACACCGGGGATCACGGTAATGGGGAATCCGGGGGCGAAATTTGTGTAGTTATAAATATTATGGTCGGTCAGTGACAGGAAATCGTATCCGTTGTCGTAATGCATCTGTATGGTTTCTTCCGGCGATATTTTCCCGTCGGATCGGGTGGTATGGCAATGGAGACCGCCTTTGAGCATTTTTCTTCCGGTGTTTTGGAATGCCTGCTGTCTGATCATGAGGATCCATCCTTTCTGTTGTGTTTTTCTGTAATTCAGTATTCCAGTCCGAACTTTTTGCGGTTCAGGAAGATCGGGTTTGTCCAGGCGCGGCGCCCTTCGGCATCTTCAATGCTCAGACGGACGTAGTCATAGCCGTCCACGCGGAAACAGGTACAGGTGATGTCCTTCTTTTCGGCACGGATCACCAACGGCTGGCATCCGTCACAGTACAGATTCACCTTGATCACGGGAGAACATTCGATCATCAGATACCCGTCGTCCCGCAGATAAAAATCGTGGATCTCCGGACCGCAGGAGGAGTAGAACGCACCGTTCTGCAGCGCGTCCAGAATGGAAGGGATGCTGTTCTCCGCATTGACCATGACCCAACCTCCGCAGCAATCCCGGATCCCGTGTCCGTCGTCCGTAGCCACGCCGTAGATGACCTTACCCAGCCCCAGCACGTCATCCCAGTACGCCGCATTGGTATCCGCATCGTTACAGATATAGCTGCTGGTGTTCCAGATCTCCATGGCGGCATTGCCTTCCTGACGGTCAAAGAAACGGGCGGGTGTGGCGCTCCATTCGGGGTGGCAGTAGATGGTCAGATTGTTCTTTTCATGGACACTGTCGAGGAATTTCTGATATCCTTCGATGACCTCCGGCTGGGGACCGTCCTTTTCGGAATATACTTCCTTCGGCACCAGCACGATCTCATCCTGTTCAAATCCGTTGCCATTCTCTTTTGCCGGACCAAGGCATACGGTATGGTAACACCGTCTGAAGGCAGAGGAAGCCTGATGAAACGTCACATCCGCTTCCATGCCCGGAATAACGGTCACAGGCAGATCGGGCGCGAAGTTCTTGTAATTATAGATCCGATGGTCGGTAATGGCGACAAAGTTGTAGCCGTGTTCATGATACTTTTTGAGAAGTTCTTCCGGGGTCAGCTGCCCGTCGGAACGGGTGGTGTGGCAGTGCAGTGCGCCTTTCAGCATTTTTCTGCCGGGGTTCTCAAATGCCTGCTGTCTGATCATGGGTTTCCTCCTGTTCGGGAATACGATTGGTCCTATATGGATATATTCTAATCCATTTTTGGGAAAAAGTCAATTCTATTCGGGAAATGCGGGAAAAATTATTGGGGGGTGACCGCTTAGCACGACACCCCCGCAGATTTACAAAGTAATTTTTCGTACCCGGACTTTTCAAAAGCTTTTGAAACAGGAGAACAACATTCTCATTTTTCAGATCTTCTCTTCCACATCATCTGCAGCGAATTTCTTCCAGCGGCGGATGT
Source organism: Clostridia bacterium (assembly GCA_017467815.1). Taxonomy (GTDB): domain Bacteria; phylum Bacillota; class Clostridia; order Oscillospirales; family CAG-272; genus UMGS1696. The sequence continues at coordinate 24,417 of JAFUKI010000043.1, read as the reverse complement.
TGAACATCAGCAGAACTGTACCGATGCCGGCAATTACGATCCAGGTGATGATCGTGAAAGACCAGTCAAACCGTTCTGCCAGTGCGCCGAAGCCGTAGGTGGAAATCGCACTTCCTACATAGGTGAATGCGTTCATAATACCGGAAATGGTGGCAACCTTACCGTAACGGGCATAGTACCGGGGTACCCATGTGATCAGGATCAGGTTGATACCGTGCATACAGGCGGTGGTCACGGCGATCAGCAGTACGGAAATGATCGGGTTCTTGCTGTATACCGGCAGAAGAACGATGGAACACAGTGTACCGATGGCAAACAGCACTACGGAACAGGTCATTTCATTGTTGAACTTACCAAACAGCCACGCCGCTACACGGAAGCTGATGATGGCGAAAATCGGCATGATCACACCGGTCAGAATGGACACGGAGGAGGACAGATCGAAGGTTTCGCAGATCAGGGTGGGCATCCAGGAGTCCAGACCGTCACGGAGCATACCCTGCAGGACGATTGCCAGCAGAATGAATACCATACCGGAAATGGCGATCAGCTTGCCCACGGAAACGTGCTTAACAGCTGGTTTTTCTTCGGCAGGAGCAGGGGTTTCTTCCTTCTTTTTGCCGGGTTTGCTGTCGAAATTACGGGTGCTGTACAGCCAGACACCGGATACCAGCAGACCGAATGCGCCGCAAATGATGAATACCAGTTCCCAGCCGGACAGGAATACGCACAGGGAGGACAGCAGATAGATGGCAATGGTCGCACCGGAGCTTCCCATGGAAACGGAAATGCAGGCGCGGTTGTAATTTACTTTATCCAGGTTTTCCGCCATCATACGAACCAGCGGGGGCCAGAACAGTGCCTGGGTGAAACCGTTGATCGCCCAGAGAACGGTCATCATGAGGATATTGGGCATGGCAGGCATCAGCAGGTTGCAGACACCGGACAGAACCAGACCGGCGAAAATGAGTTTACGGGGGGCGATATGATCACCGAGGATACCGCTGAAGATCTGTCCGGCACCGTAGGTCAGAAACAACCCGGTGTTGACAAGTCCGGCTTCATCCTTGGTAACGGACAGCGCCTGAATGATCTCGGTCATCGCTGCGCCGTAGTTTTTTCTTGTCATATAGCTGGCAAAATATACGATGGTGCAGATGCCGATGAAATATGTAGTGGGGTTCAGCTTAAGTTTTTTCATGATGATCTCCATCTGTCACAGTTGTACGATGTACAAACAGAAATTTTATGTAGTGCTTATTTTTGAGCACTACGGAATATTATACCGCTTTGTATCGGAAATGTCAATGATGGTACAATAGAGAAATGACGGGAAATGGGGGGAATTTCTGCTGTTTTGCATAAATTGGGGATTTTTTTGGGGGATGGGTGGGATGCACCTGCGGTGCGCGATATACGCTTCGCGTGCGATATATCCCTGTGGGATGCGATATGCACCTGGCGGTGCGCGATATATTCCTTCGGAATGTGGGGGGGAACGGGAGATTGGGTTAAAATTGGGTCATCACCAATTTAGTAGGTGCTAATTGTTCGTTACACCTCATCCGTCAGCCTTAAGGCTGCCACCATCTCCTGAGGCAAGTATGCCTCGGTGGAGAAGGCTACACAGTTGGGGCGATTGGCGGGAGTATGGTTTCAACAGTAGAGTTAGATAGACTTTGCTTTACGCAGAAAACAAAAATCCCCTCTTTTTTCAAAGTTTTTGAAGTGAGAGGGGGGTGCAGGGGGGAGAGAGAAGCTTTTTCTCAAAAAGTTTCTCTCTCCCCCCTGCGAAATATAAAATTCATTCCAAAATCATTCAGCAGTAGTTTCGGTCTCCATGGGGATGCCGTTTTCGCGGGCTGTCATTTCGGTGTAGAACTTGTCGATGGTAGCCTGAGCGTTGTCTTCGTGGGTCTGGCAGAAGGATGCGAAGTCCTTTTCGCCGTATGTACCGACCTGCATACCCAGGTAGAAGAACTGGGATGTGCCTTCAGAGAAGCCGAAGTAGTTTTCAGCAGGGTCGAATACGATGCTGTCGAAAATCAGCTCGATAGCAGCTCTGGTCTGTTCGTCCTGTGCGTACTTGGTGCCGAGGGTTTCGTCATAGTATGCGGGCAGGAACTGCTGGCTGCTGTGCCATGCGAGGTATTCCATAACTGCGCCTACCAGTTCAGCATTCTTGATCTGACCGGGAACGGACATACAGCTTGCCCAGTTCAGAGATCTGTATTCTTCCTGTGCTTCGTCCCACTTCGGATGCGGCAGCATACCTACGTCGAAGGAGTATTCAGCGGCGCTGATCAGACTGCGGGGAGAGCTTGCGTTGAACAGCAGCATGCCGTCAGCGAAATTGATTCTGTCTTCCTTGTCCTTGAAGGGGTTGTCGGAGTATACATTCTTCTTTTCAAAGATCTGATACATCTTTGCAACCCATTCGTGGGTCTTTTCGGTGTTGATCGCCAGAGTAACCTTGCCTTCTTCATTGATCTTTGCAGTATCAATGCCGGCTGCGGTCATGAAGTCGATCAGCTGAGAACCGTCACCGTATGCGTAACCAAAGGTGTCACCTACGTTTACTACATCGTCACCGTTGGTGTCGTTGGCAACTGCTTCTGCCATGGAGAAGAACTTATCCATTGTCCACTTGCCGGAGAACAGCAGTTCATACGGATCTTCCAGATTGTTCGCTTCCACCATTGCCTTGTTGAACATGATGGTGTTGGTCTGCTTTACCAAGAAGTCGTTTGCAGCATAGTATGTATTCTGACCGAGCTTCAGGTCGTCCATCTGACCGCGATCCCACCAGTCAGCATCCTGCTGGATGTACGGCAGATCGTCGATGTTGTACAGGTAACCGCCCATAACCGCGTCGTTTACGTGGTTGATGCAGTGGAACATATACATCTGGACTACGTCATCACCCGATCTGTACAGATTGGTGAATTCATCCCATTCCATCTTTTCGATGGCTTTGATATCAACGTTCAGGAAGCTTTCAGCGTCATTGGTACGGTTGTAAACAGCATTGCCAAGGGCAGTACCGTTGGATTCTTCTACATAATATTCTTCCAGGTTAGCGGAAGAACCGGCAAATGCCATAGTATAGGTTGCACCGCCGAAATCCAGTTCTTCTGCCAGCTTGTGCATACTGGGATCTTCGGTCTCCGCTTCGGTTGCTTCTTCAGTAGCAGCTTCGGTAGCGGCATCGGTAGCAGCATCGGTTGCAGCGTCGGTTTCGTCAGCAGGGGTTTCTACACCGCAGGCTACGAGCTGGGTCAGCATTGCGCCGAGCAGCAATAAAACGGTCAACTTTTTCATGGGCTTTTCTCCTGTTGTAAAATTTTTTTGGGAAAGAGGTACGTACTCGTTCTGGCATTCTGCACATAAGCGGACTATGGAAAACCACATACAATACTATGGAAAACCACAGCATTATATGAGCAGAAACGGTCTACAGGAAACCGGCAAAACTTCCGTTTTTCACCCGGCATCCCGTATGTTCGAACATGACCGATCGCGCGTTGCTTCTACCACGCCGTCTTGTGCGTTGTTTACCTTCGGTGTACACATTATACCATATCAATTCCTATATTGCAAGTTGTGTTTTTGACAAATTTTACAATAATATTTTGTTAAAAAGATAGAATTTATTGTATTTTTGCTTTTTTAAGTGACATTATTGCGCAATTTCGCGTTTTTTCTTGTACAAATATTTTCTAAAATACGTTTGTAGCCATATTTGACGTGGAATAAAAAATATCGTTTTTTTGGAAAAATATACAAATTTATGGATATTGCTTCTGTGATGTGGTATTCGGGGAGAGGATTGGGGTAATTTAGGAGGTTCAAATTGTCCGTCACACCTCATCCGTCAGCCTTAAGGCTGCCACCATCCCCTGAGGCAAGTATGCCTCTTGGAGAAGGCTACACAGTTGGGGCGATTGGCGGGAGTATGGTTTTCACCAATGAAGTCCGGTGTAGATTGGGTTTACGCAGAAAACAAAAAACCCCTCTTTTTTCAAAGTTTTTGAAAAGGAGGGGGTGCAGGGGGAGGAAAAGCTTTTTATCAAAAAGTTTTTCCTCCCCCTGCGAAATATAAAATTCATCCCAAACTCATTCAGCAGTAGTTTCGGTCTCCATGGGGATGCCGTTTTCGCGGGCTGTCATTTCGGTGTAGAATTTGTTGATGGTGTCTCTTGCGTTGGCTTCGTGGGTCTGGCAGAAGGATGCGAAGTCTTTTTCGCCGTATGTGCCGACCTGCATACCCAGGTAGAAGAACTGAGATGTGCCTTCGGAGAATGCGAAGTAGTTTTCAGCAGGGTCAAATACGAAACTGTCAAAAATCAACTGTACTGCTTTTCTGGTCTGCTCATCTTCAGAGTACTTCGTGCCAAGTGTCTGGTCGTAGTATGCGGGAACAAATTCCTTGCTGCTGTGCCAGGACAGATATTCCAGAACCGCACCAACCATGTCGGGGTTCTTGATCGTGCCGGGAACTGTCAGACAGTTACTCCAGTTCAGACATCTGTATTCTTCCTGTTCTTCATTCCACTTCGGATAAGGCAGCATACCAACGGTAAATTCGTATTCGGCAGCCTTTACCAGATTTCCGGGAGAACTTGCGGTGAACAGAATATTGCCGTCGGCAAAACTAACTCTGTCCACTTTTTCCTTGAAGCAGTTCGCGTAGAAAATGTCGGGTCTTTCATAGATCTTATACATCTTCTCTACCCACTCTGCGGTCTTTTCCGTGTTGATAACCAGCTGAACAATGCCTTCTTCGTCTACCTTCGCTGTATCAATGCCGGCTGCTGTCATAAAGTCGATCAGCTGAGAACCGTCACCGTAATTGAAACCAAAGGTGTCACCGATATCAATTACATCATTGCCGTTGGAATCGTTGCTTACCGCTTCGGACAGCTCAAAGAACTTATCCATCGTCCACTTGCCGTCAAACAGCAGCTCATAAGGGTCTTCCAGATTGTTCGCTTCTACCATATTTCTGTTGAACATGATGGTGTTGGTATGTACCAGTACGAAATCCGAAGAACCGATGTTGGTGTGCTTGCCCAGCTTCAGATTGTCCATCTGTTCACGATCCCACCAGTCAGCAGTGAAATCTACATGGGGCAGAGCGTCCAGGTTGTACAGATAACCGCCCATTACCGCATCGTTTACGTGGAAAATGCAGTCCATCAGATACAGCTGCGCAGAATCATCGCCGGCTTTGTAGTGGTTGGTGAAATCTTCCCACTTCAGCGGGTCGTACAGCTTGAGCTCTACATTCAGGAAATTTTCTGTATCTTTCTGACGGTTATAGATCGCATTGCTCAATGCTGTGCCGTCTGATTCTTCTACATAATAATTATTGGAGTTGTTCTGGAATGCCATGGTGAAGGTCTCACCGCCGAAATCCAGATCTTCCGATAACTTGTGCATACTGGGATCTGCGGTCTCCGCTTCGGTGGCTTCCTCTGTTGCTTCTTCCGTGGCAGCTTCCGTTACAGCTCCGGTTGCTGCATCCGTACCCGGCTGGGTCTCGTCAACGGGCTTTTCAACATTACAGCCTACGAGCTGGGTCAACATTGCGCAGAGCAGCAATAAAACAGTCAACTTTTTCATGTGCATTTCTCCTGTTGAAAGAATTTAAGGAAAGAGGTACGTACGCATCGGAACAGTTCACGCATCTGTGTATACGGGCAAACACCATATAATATTATGAGGAACAAAAACATTATATAACCGTACCCATATTCTTTCTGCTCTTAGTGTGTATATTATACCATATTTGTCTCAATAATGCAAGTGTTTTTGACATTCGGGACAATATTTCTTTCACATTTCCATCACATTTCTCCGTATATTCACAAATCACCTATTTCTATCACCATCCATATAAAAAAGGGGGTACAGCACCGACAAGCGTTAGTTCCAATCCTCTTTTTTCAGAATTTATTTGAAGATGAGGGGGAGGGAGAGATTTATACCAATTTAGGAATTGCTGATTGTCCGTCACACCTCATCCGTCAGCCTTAAGGCTGCCACCTTCTCCTGAGGCAAGTATGCCTCGGTGGAGAAGGCTACACAGTTGGGGCGATTGGCGGGAGTATGGTTTTCACCAGTGGAGTTCGGTGTAGATTGGGTTTACGCAAAAAACAAAAATCCCCCCTTTTTTCAAAGTTTTTTGAAGATAAGGGGGGTGCCGAAGAATTGCTGCGCAAATCTTCAGGGGAGAAGAAACTTTTTTGCAAAAAGTTTCTTCTCCCCCCTGCGAAACAACTATAAACGATCAACAATCAACCGGTAATACCGGAGCGTTCGATACCTTCTACGATGTATCTCTGACCGAAGAGGTAGAGGATGATCAGAGGTATCAGGATCAGAATACCGCAGGCGTTACGGGCGGCTGCACTGATGTAGGTGGAAGCAGTGGTGTAACCGTCGGTAAGACCCTTGGGTACCTTAACGATGTCGGGCAGCAGGTAGGGACCTGCGGAGGTGTAGAACAAATTGGTGTAGAAGTTATCCGTCCACTGCCAGCAGAAGGAGAACATGAATACTGTTACCATCATGGTTACGGACAGGGGAAGGATGATCCGGAAATATGTGGAGAATACGCCGGAACCGTCCAGGTATGCGGATTCTTCCAGTTCGTCGGGAATGCCGCGGAAGAACTGTCTCATCAGGAAGATGAACAGACCGTTCTTATACGCCAGACCGGTGAACGACAGGATGTAAAGCGGTATGTTCGTGTTCAGCAAACTGATCGTCGCTTCTTCTATCACGCCCATGGCGTTCAGCAGCTTGCAGATGCCCAGTACGTCAAAGAAACGGAATTCCATGAACATGGACAGCTGCAGGGTGGAGTGCGGTACTACCATCGTGAAGATGACAAGCGCAAACAGCAGTTTGTTGAACTTGAACTTGAACTTGGCAAAACCGTAACCGATCAGACAGCAGATGAAGGTCTGCGCTACCGCACATACAAGGGACAGAACGAAGGTGTTGAACAGCGCTTCAAAATATCCGTTGTACTTGATAACGCCGGCGTAGGTTGCCAGTGTCGGGTTCTTCGGCAGCAGACGTACGGTTACGTCTACGAAGTCTTCCCCGCTCATGAAAGAGGAGGAGATCTTGGAGAAGAACGGGAACAGAATTACATAGGAAATACCTAAGAGGAACAGGAATCTGAACAGATACCATGCCACTCTCTGTACGGTATACATATTGATGAATTTGGAACGCAGTCTGTCCAACAAAGGGGTACGCTCAAATTCCGCGCGGATTTTGTTTTTGGATTCTTTTACGATTCTGGTTGTGTTATCCATTATTCTGTACCTCCTTTATTAGTCTCTTCTCTGGTAGAATACGAACGCACTCATGATACCGGATACTGCGGCAATGATCAGGATAACCAGCAGGAAGTACATCCAGGACATCGCGGAGGAAAGTACGTCACCGCCGGTACTGCCGTATATCGTATCAATATACGCCATTACCTGGTTATCGGCTGCAGTAAAGGCATCGATAACGGTGTAGATCGTATTAACCAGAATGATGGGGGATACCATCGGCAGGGTAACTTTCCAGAAGGTTTCCCAACCGGACGCACCGTCGATGGAACAGGATTCGTAGATCGCCGGGGAAATGCCCTGCAGACCGGACAGGAAGATCAGCATCTGTACACCGCAGCGGTTGATGATGTTGAAAATGTTATTTACCAAGCCTACTACGTAGGTAACAATTTCCTGACCGATCATCATGTTGGCGAACAGTTTTTCCATGTCCATTACGGAAATGATCTCCGCTGCTGTACTTTCGCCGCCGGAACCGTCGTTGATACCTTCTGCATTACTCATGATCGTATTCATGGTGTTCTGCGCGTCGATCTCACCGATCAGACCGGTGGTCAGAATAACCGGAATGAAGAAGATGGCACGGAACGCTGCACGTCCTGCGATCTTCTGGTTCAATACGATGGCAACGAACAGGGAGAACAGTACGATGGAGGGAATGTCCAGAATCGACTGCTTCAGACCTGTGATCAGTGTGGTCATGAACTCGGGGTCAACGAAAATGGCATTGAAATAGTTTTCCCAACCTACGTATGTCAGCTCGAAACCACCACCACCGAGAATTCGGAGCTCGTGGAAGGAATACTTGATGGAATCGTAGATGATGGGAAGATAGATCAGGACGAACCCGATCAGGAAGGGCAGGATGAAGAACCATCCCGCTCTTGCCTTACGGACATCCAGGGAAGCACCGCGTTTTTTCTTTTTGCCGGGAGCACTTACGCTCTTGTTCGGCGTTTTAGCATTAACATTCATACATGCACTCCCCTTTCTTAATCAATTCGGATGAAGCTCACAGGCTCCAGTTCGTAGGTTGTACCGTTAAATTCTACGGTTACGTTGAAGGAGTTGTAGTTGAGCAGGAAGTTTACGCCGCCTTCGTATTCAACGCGAATCACGGAACCGCTTTCGGTCTCATACTTTTCGGTGAGCTTTTCTGCTTCTTCAGCAGCTGCCTTTTCAGCTTCTTCGCTGGCTGCCAGCTCTTCTGCCCATACGGCTTCGTAATCTACCAGATCTTCTGCTGTGATCAGACCCTGTGCCAGCAGACGGTTCTGGAGACGGTCAGCACGTTCGATCTTTTCCTTCTTTACAGCCAGTGCATCGGCAATCGCCTGAGCGTTTGCCGCAACTGCTGCTGCGTCGGCTTCGATTTCGTCCGCGTCGGGTACACGGCTACTTGCGATAAATTCGTGGTCTACGATGTAGGACATCTGCAGGTCCCCGAGCGCATCGTTCAGTGTGGTGTAGTACTTCGCCAGGTCTTCTTTCCAGATCTCGTAGTTTACGGAATAGTAGCTGCTGGTACGTTCCTCTTCCTTCAGACGGTTGGTGTTCTGATAGGACAGAGTGAAGTACAGGTATGCACCGTTTTCGATGGAGCGCAGGATCGCTTCGTTGATGTCACCTTCCATGTTGGTGGTCGTACCGGTAAATACCTTGGAACCGTGGAGTACAACACCGGTGAAAGGAATGGTCTCACTGGCTTTGATGTACTGGCTGGAGGTCAGAGCTGCGTTGGTGATAACGTCAGCGTACTGCATGGTGTATGCGTTGCCGCTGGCTACCATTACGGAGCTGTAATCAGCATCCAGCTGTGCCAGGAATTCCATGGTGTTTATCTTGTTGTCTTCGCGGTGGTACGGTTCGTCCTCGTCAAAGTCGGAGTTCAGGTCTGTACCAAGGCTGGAAACGGAAATGTTGGTGTTGTTGTACTTCTTGTATTCGGGACCGAACTTTTCGTAGAAGTCATCATACACACTGGGAGAGATACACAGGGCAAAGCTTGTGGCAAAGCTCTGGGTAGATGCGTCGTATACTCTGCGTGCGGAGTAACGGTTGTCGATGGTCTTGACTGCGTCTCTCTTGAGGGATACACCGTCAAATGCATCGGTAAAGGATACGTATGCGAAGTCGAAGTCAGGGTACAGAGCGAAGCCGTTTTCCGCTGCATAGGATACCAGTTCGCTGAAACCGTCACCGCCGCCTACAGCATCGTTCCAGGTCAGCTTGGCGGGGTAGGTGGTGTAGTTAACGGTACCGTTTGCATAACCGGTGAGCTTGAAGCTGATGTTGCCGACGCCCAGTTCGGTCAGTTCGCTGTGCATTGTCTTGATGTCTTCAAAGGTTGTCAGGGGGATATCCACGTCTACCGGGAAGGAAGCGATCTTTTCCAGTGTCTGGAGAGAACCGAATGTTTCGATGAACAGCGGGATGTCTTCCTTGGCATCGGTAATCTTGGTGAGAACGCCGGTGTTGTTGTAGTAGTCACGGGTAGCCAGTGCCATACCGACCCAGTCGGTATCGAAGGTGTCCTTCAGGTTCTTTTCTTCTGCGATCTCCGGGTCTGTCAGCATGATGTAGCGGACGGTGTACTTACCGGCGTACTTTCTGGCGGAAGATACCGTCCAGATAGCAGCGGAGCTGTCCGTTTCGGAAGATACGGAGTTCTCCAGAGCATAAGAGTCGGTCGGACGGGGTGTGAACTTGGGATATACGGAGTTGTAAGGATGCTGTCTGCCGCCGTGTTCACTCATGATGGTGGCGAGAGAGTCACCTTCTGTAATGATCGCAACAAAACCGTTGGTGTAATCAATCCGTTCAACTGCAGGTTCTTCTGTTTCCGGTGCAGCTTCGGGAGTTGTTTCTGCAGCGGTTGTTGTGGCTGCCGCAGTGGTCGTGCCGGCTGCAACGGTTGTGGTCACCAGAGGTTCGCTGGGACCGTATACGGATTCATAAGTGGTACCGTAGTCGGTCATAACGCCCCATACAGGCCAACGGATCGTTTCTGCGTGCTGACCGGAGATGTTATGGTACGCATAGTCTGCGCCGTATACCTGGCCGGCAATGTTGTAGAAGGTATCCTTAACGTCTTCAAAACGAACCAGCGTACCGGAACCGTCCATGATCATGGTGTAGCCCAGGTAGGTGTTGCTGCCTGTTCCGAAGTAGGGGAGCATGGTTACAGTATCAAAGGAATACAGGGATTCGTCGAATTCGATACTGTTTGCGGGAAGGGTAACGGTCAGACCGTCGTCTTCAATGATGTATTCCAAGGCAACACGGAAACGCGGCGGTGCTACGTCGGTATTTACATAACCGGTGTCAGCATGGTCGTTTTCCATCTGTTCCATGGTATATGCGGGCGCATACTGCTTGATGATGTTTTCACATTCGATCAGCTGCTTACGGGTGATCTCGTCGGTACAAGCGTAAACCGGATAGTCCTTGGTGATCGGGAACTTCAGGTACATTTCTTCAACCGTAACGGGGGTCTCCTTGGGGTCTGCGGGGTCCTTCTTATCGTAGTAGGACAGGAGCTTGTCACGGTTCCAGTCATTGTCGATCTTGTCCAGGATCATGGATTCCATACGGGTCACGGAGATCAGACGGGGTACCAGTCGGGTGATGTTGGGTTCACCGATGGCGTATTCCACACGGATACCGCCTTTGATGTTCTTCATGGTGATCTGACCGCGAAGAGCAGCTTCCGTGTAGCTGTTGTATTCCTTCTTAACGCCCTTTTCGTAGAAGCTGATGATCACCTGGGACAGCAGCTTCTGCTTGACGCTGGAGGAAATGGATCTGTTTTCGGCAATGTCGAAGGGGTTGGAGAACAGGACCTGACCGGTGGTCTGGTTTACCAGTGCAACTTCACCGGTAAATTCTTCGAACCACAGTTCAAAGCCTTTTTCTTCCTTAACCTTGATCATATCCGCGAGCTTTTCTTCCGGGTTTGCGTAGACCTGGTACATATAGTCGATGAGGGGCTCGCCTTCTTCATCAACCTTGTCCGCCCAGGCTGCACTTACGCCGGTAGTCAGAACGCTCATCAGCATAACCAGAGTTAAGATCGCCGATAAAATTCTATATTTTTTCATTATTTATCTCTCCTATCTCTGTTATACTTACAATCGGTATGCGATTTCTTCTACGATCTGTACGATAAACATAACGATCTTGCCGACCAGAGTGGTGAACAGGATACCCAAGAACATCAGGAACGCCATACCTACGATGGTGGAGATACAGGTCAGAATGTTCTTGCCTACGGAGTAGTCGTGGGTGGACATCATACCGATGATCAGCAGGATGCCGAGCCAGATATACGCCAGGGTGTTCAGCAGGGTCAGTACAGTGCCTTCGGACTGCAGAAGCACGTTGGAAAGCAGTGTGGAGGGGAAGATCAGCAGGATCAGGGGAGTCAGACAGTAGCAGCAGGCGATGAATACATCGGACATGGTACCTTCCCCTTCAAACAGGGTGGTGAGACACCAGTTCGCGATCACCCACAGCAGCAGAGGCGCTACAACTGCCGTAATAGATCCGAATACGTTTGCGTAGGAAATGTGGGGACTGAAGATCCAGCCCTGACCGATGGAGTTGTAGAAGTATACAACAACGGTTACAATCAGGATGGTCAGTGCAGAGCGGATAGAACCGCGCTTTTCGTGCTTCAGGTCCCAGAAACCGTCGAAGGGATGGAAGATAACGTGGAACGCATACAGAAGTTCTTCCTTCAGTGTCTTGCGTCCGATCTTCAGGGCTGCTCTGGTGTTGACCTTCTTGGTATAACCGAGGAACTTCACAAAGAGCAGGAATACGGCTACGAGGATTACGGGAATGATCCAGAAGTAAGTGGAAGCCCACTCCTTACGGATCTCATTGTATGCTTCGGAATAGCTTGCAACTTCGTAGGAAGACTTGTAGTATTCCATAGCTTCTTCGTATTTACCCTGACGGAACAGGGAACGTCCGATCTGTACATAGGCGGAGTCGAAGTTGTTGTTTCTCTTCAGCACTTCGGTCCAGTCGTCGATGGACAGGTCGTACATACGGGCATTGTTGTGCTCCAGAGCTGTCATCAGAAGGTCGCCGTATTCGGTTCTTCTGAATACAACGATGTTGTCGTTTGCCTTATCCAGACAGAGAATCTTGTCGCCCTGATAAACGATACCGCCGATCAGCTCGATGTTACCGGTCTGGTTACCAAGGTCACCGAAAGCGAACAGGAGGTTACCGTTTTCGTCGTAGGTGAATACCTTGGAACGGGAGGAGTCGATGATGGACCAGGTGCCTTCCGGACCGATGGCTACGTCAACGATGGTGGATGCGCCGCCGGTCTTCTGACCTGCGGTGGCATTTACGAAGGAAACTTCACCGGACGGGGGATAGAAGCCGTTACGCTTCAGAACGTCCACACCGTTGGCGTTGAGCTTTCTTACGGGTGCCCAGTCACCGGATGTACTCTTGGCTTTGATGGCATCTTCAACCTTTGTTGCGTCCAGGGAAGAAGTGGTTACGTATACGAAGTTCTGGTCATCGATGGTGATGTTGTTGAACTCGGTAGATACGTTGTCCTGCTGGTTTTCCTTCTGTGCGTCGGTGAGGAATTCGGAGAAAATGGATTCCAGAGAGGTATCCACAGTCTTGGTAGCACCGATGAAGCCGAAGAAGTCAGCGTTGTCGTTGATAACGATAATACCCTGATAGGTAGCGGAGGATACTACGAACAGACGTCCGTACTGGTCAACCGCAACGGCGATCGGCTTATAGAAGTCGCCGTCTTCGAACAGGTTGGATTCCGGTCTCTTGATGATCCGGACGTAATTACCGTTGATATCGAACTTTACGATACGGTCGTTGTCGGTGTCGCATACGTAGATGTAATCTTCGTTTACGAATACACCGGAGGGTTTGTTGAAGCTGTCGGGAACACCGAATTCATTTACAAATTCCTTGATCTCAAACTGGAACTTGTAGTAACGGTCACATACGATGATACGGTTGTTTACAGTATCTGCAACATACAGCTTGTCATCGGGACCGATGAAGATGTCACGGGGTTCGTCGAAAGCAAGCTCCAGACCCATGTATGCGGAGTCAATGATCATGTCCGGCACATATGCGGTAGGAGATGCAAGCATCTTACCTTCAGAAGAGTAGGTGTATGTACCGTAGGGGGTACCTGCAGCCACCAGGGTGGGCAGCAAGAGTACTGCCACCATAACGGACAGGAGTACAATTCTTAATTTTTTCATAAAATCCTCCTTAGTCCTTCATACCACTGGAGCCCATCGTTTCAATGATGTTGGACTGAGAGACTATAAATACTATAATCGGAACCATCATCATGATAACTGTGGACGCACAAGAGGCGCCTGTACGGGTAACACCGGCAGCCAGGATCTGGCCGATGGCGTAGTTCAGCGTTTTCAGCTGTTCGGAATAGATCAGGTTGGTGGAACCCTGGCCCCACAGACCCTGGAATGCATAGATGATCAGAGTCAGCCATGCGGGCTTAACCATGGGCATTGCGATGGACCAGAAGGTTCTGAATTCTGTTGCACCGTCCAGACGGGCGGATTCCAGAATTTCGGTGGTTACGTTGGATTCCATGAACTGCTTCATCAGGTACAGACCGAGGGTGGATGCAAATGCGGGAACGATAACTGCCGCATAGGTATCGACCCAGCCCAGCCAGGACAGAGTGATGAAGTTTACCAGACCGGTAACGGTACCGCCGATCATCAGGGACTTCTGGATCAGCCAGAACAGAGCCTTGTTGCCGGGGAAGTCGATCTTCGCCAGAGCGTATGCCGCCAGGGAGGAGAAGACCAGGTTACCGAAGGTACCGAGCACGGAGATCAGCACCGTATTGAAAATGTAACGGGAGAAGGGAACCCAAGAGTCACCCATCAGGTCAAACAGCATTCTGAAGTTGCTGAGGGTGGGGTTTACTACATAAAAACGCGGGGGGAAGTAGAACAGCTCATCCAGGGGCTTGAGTGCCTGAATGATGGTGTAATACAGGGGCAGGACCATGAATATACCACAGATGGTCAGTACAACGGTAATCGCAGTGTCGCCGCCCACGGAACGGTTCAGGACAACTTCATGTTTTCTGGTACGTAATTTCTTCATGTTACTGTCCCACCTTTTCTATGAGTTTAGAGAACAATATGTTACATCCTACCATGAGCAAGAACAGGATGAACGAGATTGCGGAAGCGTAACCGACCTCCCAACGGGTACCTTGGTACTCTGACAAATGGTGGGTCAGCGTATACGCTACGTAGTTGGTTGTCGGGTGACCTGCCAGACTCATTACCGTACCGCCGAAGCCGAATGCACCGGTGATGGAAAGGATCGCACCGAACATCAGCTGGGGTTTCATGGAAGGCAGGGTGATGTACCACAGTTCCTGCCAACGGTTTCTGACACCGTCGATGGCGCCCGCTTCAAACAGGGACTTGTTGATACCCTGCAGACCGGCGATAAAGGACAGGAACGCTGTACCGAGGGACATCCACAGTGCAACGAAGATACACAGGGGCATGATAAACCGTTCATCCTTGAACCACAGGATCGGGGAGTCGATGATACCCAATTTCATCAGGGTACCGTTTGCCCAACCGTAGGAGTCGTTTGAGAACATGACCGTCCAGATCATGGACGCACCGCCCGCAATGGAAGGCGCATAGAAGATGAAGGTTACAATCGCACGGATCTTGGGAGCCAGTTCGTTGATGAACCATGCTACGATGAAGGACTGGATGTAGGATACGGGACCTACGATGATCGCGAAGATCAGTGTATTCTTGAGACCGGTGATGAAGTATTCGTCATCCAGGAACAGGGTTACGTAGTTGTCCATGAAAACGAAGTCCGGGAACTCAAGCATATTGAAGTTGGTAAGACTCAGTACCAGGGAGAGAACGACGGGAATGATGGTGAACAGGAAGAACAGAATGAAGAAGGGAGCTACCATGAAGTATCCTGTCTTGTTTCTGCGCATTAAAAACCATGTCCATTCCGCTTTGGTCATCTCTTTGCGGGTCTTTACTTGTTTAAGAGTATTTTTAGACATGAACGCTCTCCTTTACAGAATTTTGAGATAAACGATCGCCGATCAGTGAGTGAGGTAGGATCTCAGTGCATTGATTGCGTCATTCATGTAGGTTACAACCTGCTGAATGTCTGCATTGTCGGATGTCAGACTGCTTACTGCTGCTTCCATCAGCTCAATGTCCTTTTCGTTCATTGCAGAGACGGCAGCATCCAGTGCAGCTGCATTTGCGCTCTTTACGCTTTCATCCATGTTTTCGATCACTTCAATGGCCTGACCGATACGTTTATCTGCCAGAGTCTGACCGATTTCCAAGGTTTCCAGGTGGAACTCAGTTCTCTTACGGGAAATTTCCTTGTTGATGTTGTTGATATTCTGGAGCAGGGAGTCAACCGGGTCCAGACCGGAGCTATACGCATCAGTGAATGCGAAGTCGATGAATCGGCCTGCATAGTAGGAACCGGGGTAGTTGGGGATAGCAACCAGATTTTCCATCTGCGCCATCAGCTGTTCGTACTCGTGGGAGGACCAGGGCATTTCTGCCAGAGCCTGCATATTCGCGGTGGCACTCTTGCCGGCTTCACCCAGGAGAGCTACCAATTCGTTGGCATATTCTACCTGGAATTCGGTATCACAGTACCACTTCAGGAATTCCCAGGAGGATGCAACGTCATCTGCACCGGTCAGAATTTCCAGAGCGTCTACGCTGGACAGGGAAACATTGTTGATGTTGCCGTCTTCGTCCATCATACCGGGGATGGGGCCGAAGTCCCACAGACCGGCAAGTTCGGTACCGAAGATTACGATGCTGTTGTAGGTCAGATAACCGGAGATCGCGATGGGCATTTCACCGGTCTTGAAACGGTTTGCAAAGTCGAAGGATACGGGCAGAGAGTACTGGGTGAACATATTACACATGGTTTCGAATGCATCCAGTGCCTTGTTGCTGTCCAGGTTGATCCTCATACCGTCGTCTGCCCACAGTTCGCCGCCCATCTGGTACAGGAACATCTGATAGTCGTTGGGCATACCGATTTCCATGTTGTTGAACTGGAGAACGGGAACCATTGCCATCAGGTCATCCCAGGTCTTGGGAACTTCCAGACCGAGGTCAGCCAGAATGTCGGTACGGTAGAACAGCATATTCCAGGACTGGCTCTGGGGCAGACCGTATGTCTTGCCGTACAGTGTCAGAGGAATCAGAGCCGCTTCGTTGAATCTTTCGGAAGTGTATTCTTCAAAGTCAGCGAAGATCTCACGCATCTTTGCGTTGTATGCCTTGGTGTCTTCATCCGCGTCGGGTGCGTCGATGTAACCTTCGGGGTTCAGCGCGATAACGGCGGAACGGATAGCAAATTCGATGGAGTTACCAACTTCCAGGGATACGTCGGGACCGATGCCCGCCAGTACGGAGGGAAGTGTGGTACCGCCGGCTACCAGCTTCATGTCTGCGTTGATGCCGGTCTGGGTCATGAACTTGTTATCGATCAGGTTTCTCATGATCTGCGCCTGGTCACGGCCGGTGGAAACCCATACTTCAATGTACTTGCTGGTGTCTTCCTTCATATCTGTACCGGTAGAGATGGAGCTGTAGTCGGTAAAGAAGGAACCGAAGAACTGCTTGATCTCATGGAGGAATGCATCCACAAATCCGGCTTCTGCGGTGGGCAGTTCGGTGTCTGCGGGCTGAACCAGGATGTAGTCGATCTCTACAGGCTGGGCGCTGACGGTGTTGATCCAAGTACCCAGAGTACCTACATAGGACTTCAGGTTGGTAACATTGCCGGCGATCTCCTCTTCGTCGGTACCCATCTTCTTCAGGATTCTGACGATGTTTTCCAGAGTGGAGGCGTTTTCACCCTTGATGTCACTCTGGCTGGTGATTCTGCTGATAACGTCTTCCAGTGCGATTGCCTGAACGACCAGGTCTTCTACAACATGGGGCATTACACGACCGAAACCGTAGCTTCTGTTTTCATCGGGTACGGCACCGGTCAGCTTCAGGATTTCCAGATAGTCATCGTTGATGGAATCCAGAACGTCGGTTACGTCACGGACGATGTCGCCCATTTCACCAAGCGTTACTTCAAAACGGATGGTGTGTTCACCGGGTTCCAGATAGAACTGGAATTCTTCGGCACCGTTGTTCAGGGGCTTGACCTGCCAGTTGGAGCCGTACTGGAACTTACAGTTGTTGGCTTCTTCAAAGGGAACCTCGCCGTCGATGTATACTCTGCGGGATACATACATACCGGATACGGTATTCTGACGGAAACGGGTTACGATCTGATACAGACCGGCGGTTTCGATATCGACGGTGTATTCAACCCACTGTCCTGCCTTCTGCCATTTTTCACTACCGATACAGTTCAGCAGCAGCTTGGTGGAGTGCTGCGGTTCGGTGATCGCCGATTTACGGTCATAAACCGGGTAAATGGTGTAGTCGGAGAATGCGGAAGGTGTTTCGGCGGCGATGTAGATGGGTTCTGCAGCCGCTGCGGTCTTGCCTGCCACATATTCTTCGTAGGTCACCTTATCTTCGTAGGGGAATACGGTAATGTTCTGGATCGCGACGGATTCACGCACGGATTCCAGAGTGATGGTATTCACGCCTTCTTCCAGATAGAATTCAAAGGGATTGGAGTACCAGGTGTTGGGGTCGATGAATGTGTAATCTTCCCATACCTGCTGGATGGACGCCTTCGGACGCATTTCGTTGCCGTTTGCATCCTTGATGAAGCGCATCTCGCCCTCTTCATTTTCGGTGTACTCATTTACCCAATGCTTTTTCATCTGCAGGTAACGCGCTTCGCTGAAGGGTACCTTGCCGTTTATGTAAAGCACACGTTCAATTGAGTTGGTTTTTGCGGATACAGAGCAATAATCCAGCTTGACAGAGTAATAACCTGCGGTGGGAACTTCCACTGCCCAGGTGATCTTACCGCTGTCACCGATGATCAGGCTCTCGCCTTCTTTGCCGCAGTAATCGGTAACGACCGATACTTCAGCGTCCGTCATCTCAGCAACATAGTCCACAGCCTTTACCGTAACGGTTTCGGTACCTCTCTTGGCACCAGCATACCGCGCCTGATACTCGGCGTAGGAGAGTGTTGCAAAGTTTTCACTGATTTGCTGCAGACCGATCAGTGTGCTGTCTACAGAAGTTTTCTTTTCGGCAGCCATGACCATCGGCGCAGATCCGACGGCAAGCAGCATGGACAGTGCCAAACAAATCAGCCGTTTGCTTGTGGTTTTTCTCATAGAACCTTCCTCCTGCTATTTTTTAGGATCGGGAAACGAAATTCCGTTGACCGTTCGGAACAGGGATTTCCGATCCAGCCCCGGTGGGGTATGTTTTCCGCCGCACAAAGACGATCTCTGTATATCTTATATATAATGTAAGAAATCGTCGGAAATCCGTCGGGAAACATATATACAAGGGCGCAAAAACCGCACCGGTACCCTCTGATTTTTCAGTCAGTCTCCTCCGGGGCAGCAATTTCATCCTTGTCACGAAAAGACATTTGTCCTTCTTTCCGTAATTATATGTCATAATAATAGCATATAAGCCCAAAAAAGTCAAGCACAATCACCAATCAATGGGCATTTTTCCGCACTTTCTCCGATTTTTCCGGGTCGTTTTTTCGTGTTCACAGAAAGTTCACAACTGACCTTTTTCCGTCACTCCGTCCGTCCGTTTTTATACAAAAATATATATGTAAGCTATATTTACCTTTATGGATAATTCGACCCCAATATATAGGTATTTTACTTGGATTTTTGGGATTTAAAACACAAATTCTGCGGAAAGCGGGATGTCGGTAAATTCCTTTTACCTTCTAATGTGATCACAGGCAAAACGCCATGTGTTGATATGCAGAATTCCGAACATATGTACACATAATTCTGCACAAATTTACGGGTATTTTTTCTACGTCTGCACATTTTGCACAAATTTTCATAAAAATTGGTAGTTTTAGGGGATTTGTGCCAGTTTATGGTAATTTTCAGGTAATTTTTGTGGATCTGGGTATGCGGGTGGGTATGGCGGGGACCTGTCCGTATCCTATCATATGGGGAGAATGGGTGTGGTATTCGTGGGGATTTTTTGGGGATGGGTGGGATGCACCTGACGGTGCGCGAGATACACCTGCGGTGTGCGATATATCCCTTCGGGATGCGATATGCACCTGACGGTGCGCGATATATTCCTTCGGAATGTGGGGAAACGGGGGGTTGGGTTGGCATCAATTTAGTAGGTGCTAATCGTACGTTACACCTCATCCGTCAGCCTTAAGGCTGCCACCTTCCCCCACTGGGGAAGGCTACACAGTTTGGGCGATGTGCGGAAGTATGTTTTTCACCAGTGGAGTATTATTTGGTTTGGTTTTTGCGAAAAACAAAAAATCCCCCTTTTCCAAAGTTTTTTGAAAAGGAGGGGGTGCAGGGGGAGGAAAAGCTTTTTATCAAAAAGTTTTTCCTCCCCCTGCAAAAAAATTCCAAACAAAAACTCACTTAAAACCCAAGCACGCCTGCGCCGATGATGCCGGCGTCGTTGCCGAGTTTGGCGATCATGATTTTGGTGCGGGGGGTGCCTTCGCGGGAGTAGGTTTCGGACCAGATCTTTTCTTCCAGGGGCTTCATGAGGTAGTCGCCTTCGTTGCAGATACCGCCGCCGATGGAGAGTACGTTGGGCTGGAAGATATTGATGATGTTTACGATACCGCAGGCAAGGTAGCTGATGAATTCGTCAACTACTTCGGCTGCTACTGCGTCGCCCTGCTTCATAGCAGAAAATGCGGTGCGTGCGCTTACCTTGGACAGGTCGCCGCCGATCATTTCTTCCATGATGGTTGCGCGTCCGGCTGCCTTGGCGTCTGCAATGCGGTCCTTGGTGATGTTTACCAGACCGGTTGCGGAGCTGTAGGCTTCCCAACAGCCGTTACGACCGCAGGAACAGTGACGTCCGTCCTTCTGGATAACAATGTGTCCCAGTTCGGCACCGGCAAAGTTGAAGCCGCTGTATACCTGACCGTTGATGATGATGCCGCCGCCCAGACCTGTGCCCAGGGTGATCATTACGGAAATGTCAGCACCTGCTGCAACACCGGCGATGGATTCCGCCTTCGCTGCTGCGTTTGCGTCGTTTTCCAGATATACCTTCTTGCCATCCAGCAGCTTGGACAGATTGTCCGCTACGGGATAGTTTACAAAAGGAATGTTGTTTGCGTATTCGATAACGCCGGTTACGTTGTTCGCGGTTCCGGGAGATGCTACGCCGGCAAATTCAATGTCCGCCAGAGTCAGTCCTTCTTCCGCAATCAGCTTGCGCGCCAGATCCGCCATGTCTGCGATGATCGCGTCTGCGCCTCTTTCCGGTTTGGTGGGTACGCTGCCCTTTCTGATGATCTCATACTTTTCGTTCACAATACCAACCGCAATGTTGGTACCGCCCAGATCCACGCCGATTGTATACATTGTAAATCCTGCCTTTCCCATGATTCAAAATTCTCTTTGACAACGGTCTCGCCGCTGCCGTATATAGAAATTATAATAGACTTGCTCCTATTTGTCAACTGTTTTCTGCTAATTTTGCCTTCTCGCGTTCCGGCATGGGCTTTTCTTTGATCTCTCCCGCCTTTTCCAGCGCAATTCTGGTCAGCAGAGGTCCTACCAGCTCATAGATCAGCACCGCAAACAGGGCAATGTTCCGCACGATAACGCCGGGACCGCCAAGGGACATCGCCGTCAGGGACATACCCAGGGATACGCCCGCCTGCGGCAGAAGGGTGATGCCCAGATATTTCTGAATGGTTGGCTCACAGTGGGTAAACCTCGCGGAAACCGATGCACCGCTGATCTTGCCCAGAGAACGGAAGATGATATATACCACACCAGCCAGTACGATCGCCCAGTCGGAGAATACGGTAAAGTCCAGTCCCGCACCGCTGAGTACAAAGAACAGCACCATCAGAGGACCTGTCCAGCGGTCCACTCTTTCCATCAGTTCCTCGGAGAAGGAACACATATTGCAGAACACGGTACCCAGTGCCATGCACACCAGCAGAGATGAGAAACCAACGCTGACGGGACCGATCTTGAAGTGCAGCTGGGACAGAGCTACCGCAAACAGAATGAAGGTTACGGAAATGCTCATACGCTTACTGCGGGAGTAGAAGTACTGCTCCGTGATGTGGAACAGGAAACCGATGACCGCACCCAGTACCAGGGATGCCACTACTTCCACGATGGGGTCTACGATAACGGAGAATACGTCTACCTGACCGCTTTCCAGTGCTCTTGCAATACCGAAGGATACGGCGAATACTACAAGACCCACCATATCGTCCAGTGCCACTACGGGCAGCAGCATACGGGTCAGAGGACCGTCCGCCTTGTACTGCTTGACAACCATCAGGGTCGCGGCAGGCGCGGTGGCGGTGGCAATGGCGCCCATGGTCAGTACGGTGGACAGGGGCAGCTTGTCGGGCATCAGCAGGTGCAGACCGAACAGCGCCAGATCCACAAATACGGTAGCCACAAGTGCCTGGAATACGGCGATGATCACCGCCTGTTTACCGGTCTGTTTCAGGGCGGACAGGCGGAATTCGTTACCCATGGCAAAGGCAATGAAGCCCAGCGCCGCGTCGGAAAGGATGGACATGGAGTCCACAGCTTCCATGGAGGTGAAACCCAGTCCTTCGATGCCCAGTCTGCCGAGGCAGAAAGGACCGATCAGAATCCCTGCCACCAGATATGCGGTTACAGCGGGCAGATTCCACAGCTTTGTCAGACGGGACATGATCAGCCCCGCAAACATGGCAATCGAGATAGCAAGCAAAGTAGTCATATTGATACACTTTCTTTTTTATACTGTATTTTTCGGTTTTGCGATAAGATCCGTAAACTCACCAGTTTTATATTATATCAAAAGTGCAGCGGAAAATCAACAGGTTTTTAAAATTGGAAAAGGATTTTACGGCATAGTTCCCGCCGATGACAAAGATGATAATTATAAAACCAAAAACGGCTTGAAATCATCGGATTCCAAACCGTTCTTTTCTTCTTATTCTTCTTCAATTACCAACGCATCCAGTTCTTCCGGAGACATATCATCTGTCAGGGCATCCTCTGCGGTAGTGCTGTACAGTACGTCCATGTCCACATAGTCGGCGTATTCGCCCAGCATTTCCGTCAGGTCGGCGTGGGTGATGGAGAAATCGGTGACCAGCTCCGCCAGGGAATAGTCCGCCGGGTCACAGTACCGGTTGCTTGCCAGCCACTCGGTGTATTCCGACTGGGGGATCTGCTCCGTTACCATTGCTTTGATGCAGTCCGCTGTGTCCGTTCCCTCTGCCGAAGTGTATTCAGGTTCCGCCATGGTTTCCTCGGTGGTTACGGCTTCGGTGACAGCATCGGTCCTGCAGTCCGCTGTGGCTTCGGTCGTCCGTTCCCCTGCGGATCCGGCGGCGGCTTCCGTTGAGGTTGCGCCCACGTACAGCTGGGATTTCATGATGTCGTTCTTCTTCGGGGCTTCCGTATCGGCACCCTCCGGTGCTTCCGGTTCATTTTCGTCCGTTCCGCCGGTTACAGAGTAATACTTACCGTTGTCCGCGTCTTCATCAGTGTAGGAAAACATGGCAAGATCTTCGCATTCCTTTTCAGCGGCATCCGCCACCATGAGTCCGTATCCGTTCTCTCCCCGGATCTGCTCTGCGCTGTCGTTTGTCTTTTTCATCATGGGACCGGTGACGGTCAGTACGCCCAGCAGGAATACCGCACAGGCTGCAATGCCGCCCCATTTGGCGATGGCGCTGCGGTGCTTCCGTACCTTTTCGCCGAAGGTAAGAATCTTCTTTTCTTCTGTTTTTCCGGTCTTCTGTTCACCGGATGCGGTACGTTCTTCGGCGATCTGCGCCATGACTGCGTCCTTTATACTGTACCGCGGCATGGGGTAGGCTTCCTTCAGGAATAGCGGTTCCTCATGCATATCGTCTGTCTGCTTATTGGGTTCCACGCACATAGGGTATGGGAATATCCTTTCTGTTTCTGTTGCCCGGTTGTTCTATCACTGCAACTGTTTTTGTTTGTTTTACTCAAATGACTTTGGCGTACAGAAGTTTGTTTGTGCATTTTCACATTCGTTCTGTATACCGGTTTTTTCTTCTGTTACATAGACGTCGCAGTTTAGAAAAAGTTCCCATCTTTTAAGATTTTTTTAAGAGCAGCTCTGCTTCTGTTCAGACGGGACTTCACTGTACCGATCTCCAGTCCCAGCAGGTCGGCTATGTCCGAATAAGGCAGATCTTCCAGATCACGCAGAATAAGGATCCGGCGCATATCTTCCGGCAGCTTCTCGATAGCCTGCCGTACTGCCTTGATGTTCTCCCGTCGCTCGTATGCCGCTTCGGGTATCTCGTCCGCCGCCGTTACCGGAACATCTATTACAATTTCCTCTCCATCCTCGTCGGAAGTCGTAAGGGATATCGTGCGGTGCCGGCTGCCGCTGCGGATTTTGTCCTTGGCTGTGTTTACCGTAATGCGGTACAGCCATGTGGAAAACGCGCAGTCGCCGCGGAAACTCTCCAGAGAACGCCAGGCTTTGATGAATACTTCCTGGGCTACGTCTTCCCCGTCCGATGCCGATCCGCCGGATGCCGTCAGTACCCGTATCGCCATATGGTACACAAACACTTCATATGCACTGACCAATGCGCCAAACGCTTCGTCATCCCCGGCTTTCGCTTTCTCCACCAGTTCCCACGTTCCATCCGTCTCCTGCGCCGTTTCAACCGGTTTCACCATATCCTCTCACTCCTTTCCCCAATGATACACTTCTACAATTATACCATATTTCACATGGCTTGGCAAGGGGGTAGGGGGGTGTTTTTTGCGGGGGTCACTTTTTTGGGGGAAAGTATCCCGTGCGCCACCCTTCGGGAAATTTTGATGTATTGGATGGGGTGGGGGGTGGGACTTAAGGTTTTACCT
>JAFUKI010000042.1 GCA_017467815.1 Clostridia bacterium | reverse complement strand
CATCAGCGATACGGAAAAAGTTCTCGTAGGTATGGATATTGATTCCTACGGAAAGAAATGATCCTCCCCATACAAAAATCACCGGGAAATGCTTATGCAGAGCGTTTCCCGGTTTTATTTTATGCCTTTCTCTCTTTCTGTTTCCGTCAGATATCCATTTCACCAATTTTCTCATATAAATTCCCCAAAATTTCCCCGCATTGTCTATTGATTCTGACGAAAAAATATCGTATACTATGTATCGTGTGTGTTTCGGGTGTTTTTCAACATTTTACCCCGGACCGGAACAGGAGAACGCATTTATGCATCATTCTATAAAACTGCCCCGGCGTCATGGTTTATCGGCTCTTTTGTACCGTATTCTGCAGAGCACCGGCAGCTTTATCCGCCGCAATATTGTTCTTACCATTGCCGCCTCTCTGGCGCTGTGTACGGCTGTGATCGTTCCGCCGGATATTGAGTATCTGACCTATTTCGATACCCGTACCCTGACCTGTCTGTTCTGCACCCTGGCTATGGTCTGTGCGCTGAGAAACATCCGTTTCTTTACCTGCATTGCCGAAAAAATCGTTGCTGTTACCAAAAATCTCCGGCTGTCCGTGCTGGCGCTGGTGTACATAACCTTCCTCGGTTCCATGCTGATTGCCAATGACATGGCACTGCTTACCTTCCTTCCCCTCGGCTACATTGTTCTCCATGCCACCGGCAAGGAAAAGTACATGGCGTTTGTATTCATTCTGCAGAACATTGCAGCCAATCTGGGCGGTATGCTTACACCTTTCGGAAATCCCCAGAATCTGTTTCTCTACTCCTATTTCCAGATTCCCACAGCGGATTTCATGGGCGTAATGCTGATTCCCTTCCTGCTGTCCGTTATGATGATCACCGTCTGCTGTCTCTTCTTCCCCAAGGAAGTTCTGACCATTGACACATCCGGTATCCGTCTGCCTGCAGGAAGAACTGCCGTATACCTGCTTCTGTTCGCCTTTTCCATTGCCATTGTATTCCGGTTCATTCCCTACTGGACGGGGCTGATCCTCATTCCTCTGGCGCTGCTCTTTATGGACAGGAACGCACTGGCACAGGTGGATTATCCCCTGCTGTTTACCTTTGTTTCCTTCTTTATTTTCTCCGGCAATATGTCCCGGATCCCCCTCGTACAGGATTTCATGGCGAGTCTGCTGTCCAAATCCGTGCTGACTGTATCCACGATTTCCTGTCAGTTCATCAGTAATGTTCCTTCCGCCATCCTGCTCGCCCGGTTTACCGACAACTGGCAGGAACTGCTGCTGGGCGTGAACATCGGCGGTGCAGGTACCATCATTGCCTCCCTCGCCAGTCTGATTACATTCCGCGAATACATGACCCACAACCCCGGAAAAGCCGGAAGCTACATGGCAAAGTTCTCCCTTGTGAATTTCGCCTTCCTGGGCATCCTCTTAGCGGCATGCCTGCTTCTGGTACGTCTTGGTTTGGTCTGATCGAATCCTTTCGGTACTGCATCATCCCACAGAAATACGGACACTTCAAACTTGCTTTATGGTTTGAAGTGTCTTTTCATTTCTGGAAGCTGTCCGATCAAAATCTCACTGATGATGGATTCCTGTTTTCTTTTTTGCTTCCTCTTGACTTTCAGAAAATGTGATTGTATAATGGTAGCAACGGCATCTGATGCCATTTTATGAACTGTAAAACGATTCGGATCTACTTATAATACGTACAAGGAGAAAATAATGGATACTGCAAGATTACTGGAGACCCGCAAGTGGGTCAGAAATGAGCTGGACCGGTGTGTGTCGTTCTGGCTGGAGAACGGTATGGACAGCGAGCATGGCGGTGTGTACACCTGTCTGGATGTGGAAGGCAATGTGTATTCCGCTGACAAGAGTGTCTGGATGCAGGGTCGCTGCGGCTGGACTTTCGCGTATCTCTGCTCCGTCTACGGTAAAAATGATCGCTGGCTGGCTGCCTCCAAGAGCTGTATTGAGTTTCTGGAAGCCCATTGTGTAAATCATGATGCCGGCGGTCGTCTGTATTTCACCGTAACCGAAGACGGACGTCCTCTCAGACAGCGCAGATACTGCTACAGCGAATCCTTTGCCGCTATCGCCAATGCGGAATATTATGCCCTCACCGGGGATACTGCCGCACTGGAACGGGCGAGAAAATATTATGATATGTACAGAAACATCACCGGCGGTCACATGGCCGATCCCGTGGGTATGCCTGCCAAGGTTGAGCCTTCCACCCGTACAAGCCGTGCGCTGGGACTGCCGATGATTCTGCTGAACATGACCTCGGTCATGCTGAAGTACGATCCCGAAAGACAGGATTACTATCACGAAAATGCCAGAGAGTGCATTGACAGTATTTTCCGCTACCATGTGAAAGAAGATCTCGGCTGCACGCTGGAAACGGTCGGCATGAACGGGGAGCTGCAGTTTGACAATACTGCCGGCAGAGTGGTCAATCCCGGACATGACATTGAATGCAGCTGGTTCATTATGGATTACGCCAACAAGGTCGGGGATCCCGAACTGCACAAGGCAGCGGTACGGATCTTTGACAATGCGCTGGCAGCCGGATGGGACAAGGAATATGGCGGAATTCTCTATTTCATCGACTGTCTGAACCGTCCGCCGGAAGCCTATGAGCATGACATGAAGCTCTGGTGGCCCCACAACGAAGCGCTGATTGCTTCTCTGATGATCTACAGAGATACCCGTAACGAAGCCTATCTGGAAACATTCTACACCCTTCTGGATTATGTAAAAGCGCATTTTGCCGAACCGGAATTCGGTGAATGGTACGGATATCTGCGCCGCGACGGAAAGCCTACCATGCCTGCTGCCAAGGGAAGCACCTACAAAGGCCCCTTCCATCTGCCCCGTTGTCTTGCCATGCTGGATACCATGATCGGGGAAGTTCTTGGGGCGTAAAAGACACCGTTGGGGGAAAATCATGATTACACTGCATAAAAAACCGGGGAAGGATTTTATCGTTCTGAACCTGACCGATCCGCAGATGAACGGCACCGACTGGGCCAAAGACCATGTGAACCGCAAAGTGCTGATCCACACGGTCACGGAGCTGGTAAACCGCACAGATCCCGATCTGATCACCGTATGCGGCGATATAGCCCCGGCAGGTGATACTGCATCTTATGATGCCTTTGCGGAATTTATGGATACACTCGGACTGCCCTGGACCACTGTATGGGGAAACCACGACCATGATGCCGACGCTGAATACACCGACAGCATTGCTGACCGCTATCTGACCCATCCGGGATTTCTGTACGAAAAAGGGGATCCCGTTATGGGGAACGGCAATTTCGTGATCCGCATCGAACAGGAAGGAAGGACCCTTGCCGGATTGATCCTGTTGGATGCCCACAATGGGGTGGATTATATCGGTTCCGAAGAACGCACCCATCCGACATGGGATTATAAGCTCTGGCAGCTGGCGTACTCCTCCCTGTACCCGGAACAGCTGGACTGGTACAGGGAGCAGATCGGCTGTCTGCACAAGGACGGATGCCGGAATACCGCCATGATCCTGCATATTCCGATCTACGCATATCACACCGCTGCGGACAGTGCCTTCCGTCCCGGCGTGAAGCTGACAGAGGTCACCTTGGAGCAGAGTTACGGCAAAGAAATCTGGAATCCCGGTTATGAGGATTCCTATGGTGTACAGCATGAACGGATCTGCAGTTATCCGGAAGATGACGGTGTTTTTGCCCTGATCCGTGAGCTGGACTCCACAAAATACATCATCGCCGGTCACGATCACGAAAACAATACCGTGATCCGTCATGACGGTGTATATTTCGTATACTGCACCAAGACCGGTACCGGTGCCTATTCTGACCCTGCCATCAACGGCGGTACGGTACTTACAGTGAACGACAGCGGTATTGCATCCGTACATCACGAATATGTGGATATCTCCCATCTGAAAGGATAAACATGGGGAAATATAAAGAAATATTATCATTGAACATCTCTGATTTTTCATCTTATCAATTATCTTTTCCTCTGTTCAGGAATTCGGAAAACGACAGAATGACTGATACTGAGTATCTGAATCTGATGCGCAGTATATAAAAAAGTACCCCGACGGATTTTTGGTCTGCCGGGGTACTTTCGTCTTATAAGAAGACATCTGTTACCCGTCTGTTTTATTCCTTTTCCTCTTCTTCTCCGACCCAGACATCTGCTTCCTGCAGCTGCTTTTCTTCCAGAACACGGTTGGTATGTTCTCTGATCAGCTGGAAAATAACCGCTGTCAGGGGAATAAAGAAGATCATGCCGAACAGCCCCATGAGATTACCGCCCAACAGAACAGCGATCAGTGTCCACAGGGGATCCAGTCCTACGGATGTACCCACAACATGGGGGTAGATAAACTGGGATTCGATAAACTGCACAACGAGATATACAATGATGCAGACAATCACCTTGGAGGGAGATGCCAGCAGTACCAGAAATGCGCCGATTACGCAGGACAGCAGTGCGCCTATGTAGGGAATGAAGGCGCAGATGGCGGTGAGAATTCCGATCAGGCTTGCATACGGTACTTTGAAGATCATCATGGCAATACAGATCAGCGTTCCCAGCAGACACGCTTCCAGGCACTGTCCCGACAGGAATTTCGAGAAGGTATCCTGGGTCAGCCGGCCGATATGACAGCAGTACGCCGCCATTTTCGGTTTCAAATGGGCATACAGCAGCTTTTTGGTCTGTCTGGACAGGTTCTTTTTGCCCAGCAGTGTGTATGCCGATATAATAATGCCAATCGCCGCGGCGGAAATCACGCTCACTGCGGAAGAGGCAATATTGACTGCAGAGGAGAGAATGGAGCCTGCGCTGGATGTGACGTTGCCGATGATATCTTTCAGATCCAGGGACTTCAGATCCAGTTTTTCCAGCATTTCCGCCAGCCATTCGGTATCAATATGGTATTGCTGCAGCCACGCGATCCACTTGGGTGCCTGTTCTTCGATGGTCTTGTACAGACTTTCCACGGAGGAAACCAGTGAAGGAATCAGTATGGTGCATACCAGTACGATCACCAGCAAAACACAGATCACCGTCAGAAAGAAGGAGATCGGTGTAACATATTTTTCCAGTTTCGGCCGTTTTATCCGTATCGTGAGCTTTTCAAGCAGCTTTTCAAATCCGCGCATGGGAACATTGATGATAAATGCCAGTACAAATCCAAGTATCACCGGCAAAATCATGCTGCTGATATATTGCAGTGCGCCGCCGAATGCTTTCAGGTTCATCAGCAATGCAAACAGCGCTACCCCAAATGCCACCAGAAAATAGTGATGTCTTGTTGTTTTTTTCATAATTACCCTCCATTCGCTGGTATTCTGATATTCAGTATAACACAAAATCCGTCAAAAGACAATGGCAGTTTGACAGATTAAAAAAATATTAAACTTTGGTAATATCTTACCTACAAATATCAGCCCGGCAGCCGGTATCAGACCTGTATGCACTGTCCTGTCCCGACAACCGTTTGATCCAATGGAGCATCCGTTACAATATATGTCATCCGCCGGAGTTCGGAAACCGTGTATACTGCTTCCTTACCCAATTTTTCCGCATCAAACAGAAATACAGACTCGCGGGTATTCCCAAGAACGGTGCGGCGGAGATAGGTTTCCCGTTCCGAGAAATCGCTTATCCGCCCCGTTTCCGACACACAGGGAGTGGAAAAAAAGAATTTATCAAACCGTATCCCCGACACATACTGTTCCGCCGTACTGCCCACCAGTCCGAAGGATTCCCCATTCAGTTCACCGCCCGTACAACGGCAGGAAATCCGGTCAGCGGGCAGATGCATTTCCGCAATCATCTCCATGACGGCAAGACTGTTGGTCACTACGATAACGCCATACCGGCTGCGCAGATGTTCCACCGTCATCAGAGCCGTAGTGGATGTGTCAATAAAAATAATGTCTCCATCACATACCAGTTCTGCGGCTGCCTGTCCGATTTTCCGCTTCTGTACAAGGCAGGAGGTTTTCCGGAATGCTATCGGCTGACGCAGACCGTTGGAGACCGGGGATGCACCGCCGTGACTTCGCCGTATCACCCCTTCAGCTTCCAGTGATGCCAGTTCCCTGCGTACAGTGGGTTCGCTGATAAAAAAGCGTCCGGCAAGCTCTCCTACCGTTATGAATCCATGTTGGGATATCACGGCAAGAATCTGTTCTCTGCGCCGGATCTTCTGATCGTTTCCGCTCATTTTATGCATATTCCCTTCCGATTTATGATTGTTTTTCAATGTTTTCGCCGCGCCTTGACTTGTTTCGCTCTGTTTGCTATCATTATGCTATGATAACAGAAAATACGATCCCTGTCAAGAGGTGAACACTATGGAACATGATTATACCAACACCCTTTCCGCAACCCGTCTCGCGGCAACCATTGCCGATATTGCCGGATTTGATGCGCCTGCCGAAGCCGAAGAAAAAATGGCATGGCTCGCGGATATCTGGAAAGAACGTTTCAACGGACACGCCGACGGTGTCTTTATCTTTTCCGCCGATGCCGTCCCCTGCTGGATGGTACGGAAATACCCGGACAAATTCGCATCCGTCTGGAAATATGCACCCATGATGATCCCCCTGCGCACCGTTTTTCCCACGGTTACCCCCATTGATTATGCCGCCTTTTTCTCCGGTGCTCAGCCGGATGTTAACGGTGTGGACCGCTATGTCAAACCCATTCTCACGCCTGCACTGACACAGCCCCTGCTGAAAAGCGACAGTCTCATCGCCGCAGCTGTCAGAAGCGGACGAAAGGTCTGTGTTGTCACCTGCTCCGATGGCTGTATTACATCAATGCTTTCACGAAGCGGTGCGGATTTCCGGATCATTCCCGGTGATGATGATGAAGCTATGTTCCGGGAAGCCATTTCCGTTATCAAAAGCGGGGCATATGATTTTGTTTTCCTGTATCAGCTCGGTTTCGACTATGCCGAGCATGCTTACGGTCCGGAAGGCGAAGCGGCCCTTGGGACACTGGACAGAATCATTGAACGGTTTGCGGAATTCTGTGAATGTATAAAGGAAAATCATTCCGGCAAGAACCTCGTCATGTTCCACACGGATCACGGTTGTCACGACTGCAGCGGTTCGGGCAGACATGGCAGCGATCTTCCGGAGGACCTCGATATTTTCCATTTCTTCGGCGGTATCTGCCATGAATAAACAGATCATAGCCGCAGCCGATCCGGCGCTTTTTGCACTGCTGTCCCGTGAAATCTCCCGTCAGGACGATACACTGGACATGATGGCATCGGAAAGTATACAGGACCCCATTACGCTTGCCCTTACCGGCAGTGCTTTCGCCAACAAAACGGCGGTCGGTTTGCCCGGACATCAGCGTCTGCTGGGGGCAGAAGTGATCGACGAGCTGGAGATTCTCGCCGCTGAAAGGGCAAAAAAGCTGTTCGGTGCCGAGCACGCCAATATGCTCCCCTATTCCGGTACCACTGCGAACATCTGTGTATATGACGGCATTCTGTCGAAAGGGGACAGGATTCTTGCACTGGACCCCGAACACGGTTCCCATGCCAGTCACGGCAGAGAGGCACACGTCACTGCACGGATGTACAATTTCGTACACTTCGGTGTGGATCCGGCAACCCAGCTGATCGATTATGACCAGCTTCGTAAAACTGCCGGGCAGGTACGTCCGAAAATTCTTCTGGTAGGTTCGTCCTCCTATCCGCGTTTGTTTGATTATGAACTTCTTGCCCACATTGCCCACAGTGTCGGAGCTGTACTCATGGCAGACATCGCCCACACAAGCGGACTGACTGCTGCCGGAGTAATCCCCTCTCCCTTTCCCCATGCGGATATCGTTACCGCTTCCTGTACCAAAACCATGTGCTCGACCCATACCGGATTCATTCTGTGCAAACAGGAATTCGCCCCGCAGGTGGACCGGGGTGTGTATCCGGGACTGATCGCTTCCATACATCCCCAGATGATTGCCGCTGCTGCATGGGCTATGAAACGTGCCGCCACGCCGGAATTTCAGGCATTGATGAAGCAGCTTCTTGCCAATACCCAGTCTCTGGCGTTCGCACTGCACTGCCGCGGATTGTCTCTGCTGACCGGCGGTACGGATTGTCATATGTTTGTGCTGGATCTTCGGAATACGGATACGAATGGAAAGAAACTGGGCGAAGATCTGGGCAGGATCGGCATATGGGTCAACAGCAAGTCAATTCCCCATGATGTAAGTTCTGTCCCCATGGGAATCCGCGCCGGCTGTACCGTACTTACCCAGAGGGGAATGGGGGAACAGGATATGCCGGTGATCGCTGATCTGATCTGCAAGGCGGTTTCTTTCGGACACAACTGCCCCACCGAAGGGGAAATTGTCCCTCTCAGACAAACGGTACGCACACTTTGTGAAAAATTCAAAGTATGACCGGTACATTCCGAAAAAGAAAAAGATGACTGTTCCCTGTGGAAATATTCTCCGGGGTATACAGTCATCTTTTTTATTCCTACAGATTACATTTCGTGATCGTTATCCAATATATCTTCCTCGTCACCCATGTATTCTCTCACGCCCACATAACGGCTGGCACGTTCTTCTTCCACACGGTCGGACAGCAGCGTGCGGACTTCTCTGGAGTTTTTGATCCGCGCAATGTCGAATTCCGGTGCCGTTTTATCTGCCGAGCAGCAATGGATCGTACCCAATCCGAAAATCCGTTCCTCAAAAGAGCGGCGCAGTGTCATATCCATGATACGGTACAGACGGATCTCTTCTTCCTGAATATTGAAAAAACCTTTTTTTATGATCAGACGTGTGGTTGTCAGCTTGTAGACTGTAAAAGACAGGGGCAGACCGAAAATTGTGCGTTTCCGTGCGCTCCAGATGAGTTCTTCCATAACGATTTCTCCTTTTTACGTATATTCTCTCAGGAAACCAGAATGGCGCCGATACGTATTGCCGTACCTTTGGATTCCTCCGCCTTTGTTTCTGCAATACGGACAACTACCGTATGCACACCGTATTCCAGATTTTCGGCAAAGAAGTTGTATGCGGCTCTCGGACCGCCCGGGCAATAGAAATCCCAGCTGCGGACTGTTATATCTTCACCACCGTCTACGGAAACCAGTACATCTCCGCTGTCATTGGCTTTGATCCAGTAGAAACCCGCATTTTCTCCGGTAAAGGTGAAGGAAAAGCTGTCTCCGGGTGTGGCGGATTCTATATATCTGGGGTATCTGCCGCAAAGGGTTTTGCCGCTGACCGTAAAACCGTCCATTTTCAACCCGTCAAGCTGTGTACAGTCCTCTATATGTGCATTCATATGCAGCTTGGGACAGAATGTTCTTTCCGGCAGAACGATCTTCTTCATCTCATTCGGTGTATCCATGTTCAGCCACTGGGAAAGGAAACTGCAGATCGTATCACTGTACAGTGCATATCCTGCCGCATTGGGATGTATGGTATCCGAAGTGTACTGCAGAAAATCTCCGCCGCTGCGCAGCACTTCCGTCCACATAACCGTCCCGATATCAATCATGGGAAGACCGTAATGATGAGCAACAGCAGTATGTGCACTGCGGGAAGTATATTCACCGCCTTTTTCCAGAGAATCACAGATTTCCTTCATTGTGGTATACAGAAAAACCACGTCTGTATAAGGATTTTTGGCGTAAGCCTTCCGCAGGATCGTTTCAACCTGCGCTGCCAGCTGTTCATAAGAACACTGTCCGTAATCGTTCACCGCAAATTCAATAAAAATCAGATCCGGATCTCCCTTGAGAAGATCATCCTCGCAGCGGTGCATACCCAGCTGTGTTCCGGTTCCGCTGATGGCTGCCTGCACCTCACGGATCTCCGCTTCCGGACACTGTTGTCTGAACCATTCGTTTACCTGTATCCGGTAGGACATTATGGTGTTGCCCGGCGCAAGCATTCCTTCCGTTATGGAACCGCCGAAATAGCCTATTGTCAGTTTTTTATTCCGTTTCAGACAGTATACTGTATTCTCCAACATTACAGTTTACCCCTCTTAGTTTTCAGTATTCCTGTTTTTACGATTTCTTCTTACCAGAAAGACTGCCGCGATGGACAGAAACAGTGCACCGGCACCGCTTCCGGCAATGATTGCGGTCTTCTTCTTTCTGGCTTTCTTTTCCGCCAGCAGTCTGCGTTCCAGTCTGGACTGACGGAACAGCCATTCGTGCATTTCCGTATCCAGATTGGCAAAGTCCCAGGCATTGTGGTTTACACCGTTGTATTCCGTATACCGGATTTCCTCTCCGCCTGCCTTACGGATTTCCGCAAAGATCAGCCGGCTGCCCTCGGGAAGCACAGTCGTATCCGCAGACCCGTGGAAAAGCCACA
The DNA here is from genome assembly GCA_017467815.1 of Clostridia bacterium. Taxonomy (GTDB): domain Bacteria; phylum Bacillota; class Clostridia; order Oscillospirales; family CAG-272; genus UMGS1696. The sequence continues at coordinate 1,885 of JAFUKI010000042.1, read as the reverse complement.
CGGGAATCCGCTTCAGAAGGGATGCCTTGGACACATCCACGCCGCCGCAGACGGGAACACCTGCCGCAAAACGGGAACCGTGCCGCGTCAGCAGATCCCATGTACCGTATCCGCCCATGGATTCGCCGGTCACGTACACTCTGTCTTCGTCCACATTGCAGAACTCCATAACCCGTTCCAGAATAGCAAGCACTGCCTTGATTTCCTCGGATTCCGGCACACTGTCCACGGAATACACGCCCGGCTGCCATTCGGAATTCACCCACTGCTTATCCTCGGGACACTGGGGTGCCACTACAATCGCATTGTATACCGGGTTATTTTCATTTTTGAACCAAAGGCTGATGGGGTAAAGATGCTTTTCATTATCCGTTCCTCTGTTGCCTGCACCGTGGAGATACAGTACCAGAGGGTATCGTTCCCCGCAGTCGTAATTTTTGGGGATATACAATCTGTAAGGCATCGTATATCCATCCGGTCCCGTGTACAGACATTTTCTGAATTCACTGTTGCAGTCCATCATGTTCAATCTCCATTCTGTTTTACAGATCAAAATTCTTTCTGATCTCGCTCTCGCCCATCACCGGGATCCCGTTTTCCAGAAACAATGACGCCGTGACACCGTTTCCTTCCGTCAGAGTTCCCGTGTGGGTTCCGTCGTATATTTTTCCGCATCCGCAGGACGGGCTGTTTTCCTTCAGGATCGCCGTACTGCAGCCGGTCAGCCGATACATCTCCAGCGCCAGAAATGCCCCGCGTCTGTATTGCAGAGTCACATCCTCGCCATCTTTTGTACGCACGAAGCTCCCCATGATTTCTGCCGGTTTCCGCGGTGTCGGCAGACCGCCGTAACACTCCGGGCAGAAAGGGATCAGGGTGTGTTTTCCCGCCAATGCCAGGGCATCGGGGTGGGGTTTGCTGTTTCCATCGTAACGGCAGGGACAGCCAAGGAGACAGGCACTTATGAATATGTTCATAGCACACTCCTTATATTTCGCTTTCATTAGCATTATATCACACAACAGAGAAAAATACAAGTTTTTTGAAAATATGCTCCCCCGCTTCGGCAAATAATATTTTTCGCTTTCCGCCAATCCCCGCGAATGTCGTCGAAATATACGGTGCTCTTTCTTCTCCCATGCTTTTCTGTCTGTATTTTGCACAGGTCTTTGGTTAATTTTGCCCAAGAAGTGCCAAAAAGTAAATTTTCTATAAATAAGTTTAATTTTTCCTGATTTGGTGTAGAAATTCAAGCAAATTTGTGATATAATAAACGGTGCGGACGTGTGCTTATTTACAGATGCCCGCGGCCCGACATTTGTCAGTCGAAAATTTAAATTATATATCGGAGGTAATATCCATTATGTCCAAGAAGTATGTTTACCTGTTTTCCGAAGGCAACGCTACCATGCGTGAGCTCCTCGGTGGTAAGGGTGCAAACCTCGCTGAAATGACCAACATCGGTCTTCCGGTTCCTCAGGGTTTCACCATCACCACAGAAGCCTGCACACAGTACTATGAAGACGGCAAACAGATCAACGATGAAATCATGGGTCAGATCATGGAATACATCGTTAAGATGGAAGAGATCACCGGCAAGAAGTTCGGTGACCACGAAAATCCCCTGCTGGTTTCTGTTCGTTCCGGTGCAAGAGCTTCCATGCCCGGTATGATGGACACCATCCTGAACCTGGGTCTGAACGAAGAAGTTGTTGAAGTTATGGCAAGAAAGTCCGGCAATCCCCGTTGGGCTTACGACTGCTACAGAAGATTTATCCAGATGTACTCCGACGTTGTTATGGAAGTCGGCAAGAAGTACTTCGAAGAACTCATCGACAAGATGAAGGAAGAAAAGGGCGTTAAGCAGGACGTTGAACTGACCGCT
>JAFUKI010000004.1 GCA_017467815.1 Clostridia bacterium | reverse complement strand
ATGCCTGCTATGGCAAGTTCCTTTTCATGAATCATATCTTCGGTGTTTATCCCGTCTGCTGAAAGCTGCAGAATGGATTCACGGTAAATCTGATAATACAGAACCGCATTGAGCTTCCGTCTGTTCTTGAGATCAGCGTCTTTCAGAATATAGGTGAGCATATATTCGCAGGTACAGCGCGGTACCGGCATCTGATACGCCAGCTCGAGTGCCTTTTCGGTCATTCCGAGATCGGCGTACATCACAAGAAGAATCTGCTTTGCACAGTCGCGCCACCTGTCCTCAGTAGAACGTGCAAGAATATCTTCGCAGAGAGTGATGGCTTCCTCAAACAGCTTTGTTTTTTCAGTAGGATCGGAACTGTTCTTTCCTTTCCATGACAAATCCGCCGCAAGGAGCTGTTCAAAGAAAAATACACCCGGAAGTTCAGCGAGAGCATTTTTGATCAGTTCGATTCCTTCATCAAGTCTGTAATTCGGATCAAGCGGTACATGATGACGGATACGGTTATACTCGGCAGTGATTTCGTCAACTCTGCTTTGCTTGGCGATTTCATCCACACCGAGAAGTTCATCTACGGTGATGTGAAAATATCCGGCGATCCTTGGCAGAAGCGTGATATCGGGGAACCCTTCGCTGCGTTCCCATTTCGAGACAGCCTGAGAAGAGATTCCGAGAAACAGCGCAAGATCATCCTGTGTCCTGTCGTTTTTCTGACGCAGGTATTTCAATGTTTTGGCAAGCTGTATTTCCATAATAATATTACCTCGTAAATTGGATTTGATAACAAAGATCTTTGTGATATTATTATAGCATACCGGAGATTCCTTTACCATAACCGTATTGTTGGATATCGGTTGAGAAATTAAACCAATAGTTTGGCTGGATATAGCAGATTGAGCAGCGCACACTGGAAAACGAAGCATTATGAATACGTAATTCTGAAAATAATCTGACAAAAAAAGCCGCATAAATCGACATACACCGGCAGAAACAGCAGAGTACCCCATTTTCAAGTGTTGTAACTGACAAAATGTGTCGAATTATGGATTTTATCAGTTATAACTGAAAAATTATATTGGATTATGGTTTTATCAGTTACAACTGATAAAATGCGTTAGATTATGTATTTTATCAGTTGTAACTTATAAATTCGCAATTCAGCCATTGTATTTGAAATGTAAATGTATCATAAGCGAATTTTTGCATCCAACGAGAAATAATACATTGCGGATCACGGCATCCGTGAAGCGGTTTTCGGCGGCAACACCAAGGACATCAACCTCATCCTTCAGAATGTAGTCTACTTGGAGCTGCTTCGCAGAGGCTACGATGTAACGGTTGGCAGAACCGGAGACAAGGAAATCGACTTCGTTTGCGACAAGCGCGGCGAAAAACTCTATGTTCAGGTTACGTATCTTCTGGCGGCAGAGGAAACCATTGCACGTGAATTCGGAGCGTATGACAATATCCGAGACAACTTCCCGAAGTATGTTGTTTCTCTCGATGAGTTTGATATGAGCCGAAACGGTATCAAACACCGGAACCTCCGAGACTTTCTCACGATGGAAGAGTGGATCTAAAGAGTGTGCCCGTCACAGTTTTGAAGGCTGTGGCAGGCTTTTTACTTATCCATCTTCCTCTGTTTCCTTTTTGTCTTCGGTAATGTCAGGCTCGGTGTCCTCGTAGATATAAGGTTCTTTCTCGTATCTTGACGTGTTCATAATAATATTATATAATAAAATTGCGAGAGAGTTCGATAAATAAGAATTTGACGGAGGAATGAAATGATTATTCTGATTACGGGAGCATCGCACACAGGCAAAACAGCACTTGCGCAAAGACTGCTCGAAACATATAAATATCCGTATTTGTCCATTGACCATTTGAAAATGGGGTTGATCCGCAGCGGAAATACTCAGCTTACTCCGTTGAGTGATGATAAGGAGCTGACTGCATACTTATGGCCCATTGTCCGTGAAATGGTGAAAACTGCTGTCGAAAACGAACAGAACCTGATTGTGGAAGGCTGTTACATTCCGTTCGACTGGCAGAAGGACTTTGACTCTGAATATCTCGAAAACATCCGGTATTATTGCCTTGTCTTGAGTAAAGGATATATCAGGAACCATTTTGATGACATAAAAGGATATGCCAGTACCATCGAACATCGGACGGATGATGAATGGTACACAATGGAAAGAGCACTGGAAGACAATGCGGAAATGCTGGCTTTCGCACAGAAGCATGATGTGAACTATATCCTCATTGAATATAAATACGAAATCAGCATTGATTTATAGAGGCACACAATGAAACAAACCGAAACCACATGGGACAAGCTCCTGCAGATCAAAACAACCGGACGGGACGATTCGCACGCCGACCAGTACCATCACCCATACGAACCCACGCCGTACAGCGTACTGGAACGGCTGGCGAACAAAGGCTTCATCGGCAAAAGAGACGTGGTTCTGGATTACGGCTGCGGGAAGGGGCGGGTCGATTTTTTCCTCTCCTATCAGACGAAAGCCAGAACCATCGGCATTGAATACGACGAGCGGATTTATCAGAGCGCGGTGAATAATCAGAAAACCGCCGTTTCACGGTCAAGGACGGAATTTGTTCCGGCGAATGCGGAAACGTATGCAGTGCCGACGGACGTCAGCCGGTGCTATTTCTTCAACCCGTTTTCCGTGGAGATTCTTCATAAAGTGATTGCGAGAATCATGGAATCCTATTATGAGAATCCGCGGGAGATCCTGCTGTTTTTCTATTATCCGGCGGATGCGTATATTTCCTATCTCATGACGGTGGACGGGCTGGAGTTTTTCGATGAGATCGCCTGCGGGGATTTGTTCGCAGGGAATGACCCGCGGGAGCGGATTGTGATTTTTCGGTTGGGTTAGCCCCACCCATCTCGCAATCATCCCGCAGTTTTCCCGCAAATTTCCCGAAAACTGCGTACAATCCCGCAAAAATCGCCGAAAATCCGCGTTTTTCAGGTACGATCCGGGACGATTCGAGACACCTTCCCAATCGCTCGAAATCAGTTTGCTGGAAACAGCACGAGGGTTCGAATCCCTCTCTCTGCGTGAACGACGCGGCTCAGACCGCGAACAGAAAACCGCAGGATTTTTGTCTTGCGGTTTCTGATTTTTTAATAAAAATAAGCCGAAATGAAAGTGTGACTGAAATGGCAAATGAAACGATCTTTGGAACGAAAGCGAAAGAATACGCTTTTGGCAGACCGTCTTATGCTCCGGCTGCGATTGACAGAATCGCTGCGGATATTCTTGAGGAAGGAGATCTGATTGCGGATATCGGATCCGGAACAGGGATTTTTTCAAGAGAATTTTTGGTACGCGGATATGATGTGTTTGGTGTTGAACCGAATGAAGCCATGCGCTCGGAAGCAGAAAAGCTGTACGGAGAGAATCCATTGTTTCACTCTGTCTCTGCCACTGCGGAAAATACCCGCCTGCCTGAGCATTCCTTTTCGTTGATTACGGCGGCATCTGCTTTTCATTGGTTCGATATCCAAAAATTCCATAAGGAATGCAGAAGAATCTTAAAGCCAAATGGCACAGTCTGTATTATTGCGAACGCACGCAAAGCGGATTCTTTCACGGAGAAACAGCATCTGCTCTGTGAACAGTATTGCAAAGGGTTTGAATCCCTGACCCACGGCATTGATAAAACACTGCGGAATGCAGACGCTTTTTTCAATGGAAACTTCTGCATAGAACGCTTTGACTTCCCCCTGACCTATACAAAACAAAAGTTTATCGCCCGTAGTCTGTCTTCATCCTACGCACCCGATAAAAATACTGTCGAATATGAAGGATATAAGCATTCGCTGGAATCTCTCCTGGATGAAGTATTTCCGGATAACGAAATACTTATTGCCAATGAAACTGTTATGTTATGGGGAACGGTTGAGTAAACAGAAGGCACCTAAAGTATCATAATCACAGTCTATCTTCATCGGACACCACCAAAAGGCATCCGCTGTATTTCATATTCCTCTCCTACCGCGCACCAACTCAATCGCCCGCACCCACGGCCCATTTTGCCAGTTCCAGCAGAATCGGGCCGAGTTTTTTCGCCTTCTCGGTCATCGCATACTCCACCCGGATCGGAACCTCCATATATTCCGTGCGGGTCACCAGTCCGTCGTCTTCCATTTCCTTCAGGGATTTCGCCAGCATGGTGTTGGAAATCCCGTTCATTCTCCGTTTCAGATCGTTGTAGCGCAGGGTCCCGTCTGCGGTCAGCGAACACAGAATGGCCAGCTTCCATTTGCCGCCGATCATTTCCATGGCGCGCTGCAGGGGACATTCCTCCGTGCAGGGACAGTTGTGCGTAACAGACATTGTTTTTTCCTCCCGGTAACTCCGTTTTTTCTTACCTGCTCACTATATTCTGCGGTATTGACAGCAGAGCCGGTATCGTATATAATAGTATTATAACAGATAAGAAAATAAGAGTAAAGTGTATTTTAGGAGTTTATTTTGGAAAATTTTGATTTAACCGCGTATCTCACCGGCGGAGTGGAACGAATCGTCAAGAATATCCTTCGTGCCGCGCTGAAAGCTCCCAGAGAAAGCGCATTCATGCTGAAATACAGCATCGCCAGCCGGGAAGCATCGAAAAAGCGTGCCGCCGCCGAGGAAAACGGGGAGCATATCCCGCCGTTCCTGATCGCCAGCATCACCAGCAGCTGCAATCTTCACTGCGCAGGATGTTATGCACGCCACAATCACGCCT